>JBEAPR010000097.1:0-23709 GCA_041164265.1 Bacteroidota bacterium
GTGAAATCCAAAAAATGGGAACCTGTAGTATTGAAAGATTGGCGGGGATTACCAGAAGGGACTGAATCTACTGCAGTTTTAGAGGAATACGACGATCAGCACTATTTAATTAAGGAGGAGATTCTGCCTGGCGGCAAAAAGAAAATTATCCTAAAAGACAAGACTACAGGTCGTATTTCTGAACATTCTGTATAATAAGGACTATGGGCACTAAAATTCGTTTGCAGCTTTCCACTATGATGTTTTTCCAGTTTTTTGTTTGGGGAACGTGGTATGTAACTATGGGAACCTATCTTTTTAAGGTAGGTTTTTCAGGTATTGAAATAGGTGCAGCTTACAGTACCATTAATTGGGGAGCCATTGTTTCCCCATTTTTTGTGGGAATTATAGCTGATCGATTTTTTTCTGCCCAGAAAGTGATGGCGGCTATTCATTTAACGGGGGCAGTCATTTTGTTTTATTTGGCCAATATCACCGACCCCTCTATTTTTTTCTGGACTTTATTATTATACTCTTTGCTTTATATGCCGACGTTAGCATTGGCTAATGCGATTTGTTTTCACCAGATGGAATCACCAGAAAAGGAATTTCCCTCTGTCAGAGTATTGGGTACCATAGGCTGGATTGCTGCCGGATTGCTATTGGGCTTCCTCCAACTAGAGGATGCGAATACCCAATTTATTATGGGTGCAGGGAGTTCAGTCCTTTTGGGACTATATGCGCTATCCCTTCCGGATACGCCCCCTAAGGGCAAAAAAAATCGACCGACCATTGGAGATATTTTAGGATTGGATGCCGCTGTGATGTTTAAGGATCGAAGTTTTGTCATTTTCACCATTAGTGCCTTATTGATATCCATACCACTCGCATTTTATTACAGTTTCACGAATCCTTTTTTTAATGAAATGGGATTGGAGAATGCTGCTGGTAAAATGACCCTAGGGCAAGTGTCGGAAATTGTTTTCTTATTGCTTATGCCTTTGTTTTTTGTCCGATTAGGGGTCAAGAAAATGATTTTGGTAGGCATGATCGCTTGGGCTGTTCGCTATGTATTGTTTGTCTATGGCAATAGCGAGGAGTTGGTTTGGATGTACTATTTAGGAATTATTCTACACGGAGTTTGTTACGATTTCTTTTTTGTGACGGGGCAGATTTATGTGGATAATGCAGCACCCAAGCATCTACAAGCCAGCGCTCAGGGCTTAATTACATTACTCACTTATGGTTTGGGGATGTTAATTGGTTCTTGGACTTCAGGATGGTATGTAGATTTGAACACATTAGAGGATGGAAGTCATGATTGGACTATAATATGGTGGATGCCTGCGATTATGGCGGTGGTAGTCACTTTACTTTTTATGCAATTTTTTCACGATAACAAGAATCCAAGTGCTACTTAGAAATAGGGACCTTAATGAGGTTTTTTGAACAAAATTGTCTATTTGTCAACTATTTACAAATAGATGGCAGTTAAAATATTCTTAAGAAGTTTGGATATAAAAAAAAGATTTCCTTTCGGATGTATATTTGTTTATTAAATATACGAGAATGGGGTTGGGTATTTTAAAATTTTTTCTGGACAATAGGTTGGTGACCATACTTTTGGTTATGGTTCTGGCCGTGTGGGGTTTGGTTACCGCTCCTTTTGATTGGAAATTGGATGGATTGCCCAGAGACCCAGTTCCAGTTGATGCAATTCCCGATATAGGAGAAAATCAGCAAATCATCTATACTACTTGGATGGGTAGGAGTCCCCGAGATATAGAGGATCAAATCTCCTATCCTTTGACTACTGCCATGTTAGGCATGCCTGGGGTCACCTCTATTCGAAGTTCTTCTATGTTTGGTCTTTCTTTCATTGCTGTCATCTTCGATGAAGAAGTGGACTATTATTGGAGTAGGACTCGAATTCTCGAAAAATTAAGTGCATTGGGGAATGGACTTTTGCCGGAAGGCGTTGCTCCTCAATTAGGGCCTGATGCAACAGCTTTAGGACAAGTATTTTGGTATACTTTAGAGGGAAGGGATGAGCAAGGTCAGCCTGCGGGTGGCTGGGATTTACATGAATTGAGGAGCATTCAAGACTATTATGTTCGCTATGGTTTGATGGCTTCAGATGGGGTAGCCGAAGTGGCTTCCATAGGGGGATATGTCAAAGAGTATCAGGTCGATTTGGATCCAGTGGCCATGCAAATCAATGGGGTTGGTATGATGGCCATCATGAATGCGCTTAAGAATAGCAATTTAGATATTGGAGCGAACACCTTAGAAATCAATCGAGTAGAATATTATGTCAGGGGATTGGGCTATGTGGAACGACTGGAAGATATAGAGGAAACGGTGGTGAAAATGACCAATAATGTTCCCATTAGGATTAAAGATATTGCCCGAGTAAATATTGGGCCTGCTGTACGCGGTCATGAGGGAATTTTGGATAAGGGTGGAGCGGAAGCAGTGGGGGGTGTGGTGGTAGCCCGTTATGGAGATAATCCCTTAAAGGTTATCGAAAATGTAAAAAATAAAATTGCTGAAATCAGCAGTGGTTTGCCTTCAAAAAAATTGGCAGATGGCAGGACTTCACAATTGACCATTATACCTTTTTACGATAGGTCGGGGTTAATTTATGAAACCTTAGATACGCTCAAAGAGGCTATTTCACTTCAGATTTTGATTACTATCATAGTGATTACTATCATGGTGATGCATTTGAGAACCTCCATTTTGATTGCATCATTATTGCCTTTGGCCGTATTGATTTGTTTTATTTTCATGCGGTATTTTCAGGTAGATGCCAATATTGTGGCATTATCTGGAATAGCCATTGCTATTGGAACTATGGTGGATTTGGGGATTATCCTCAGTGAAAATATTTTGCGCCATTTGGAGAATAAATCTGAAACTGAAAATCTTGGCAAAACGATTTTAGAAGCTACTCGAGAGGTTTCCTCTGCTATAATCACAGCAGTTTCCACTACAATTATTAGTTTTTTACCTGTTTTTACCTTAGAAGCTGCGGAAGGTAAGCTCTTTGAACCACTAGCATACACCAAATCTTTTGCTTTACTAGCGGCCTTATTGATAACCTTATTCATTTTACCCGCTTTTGCGTTTATACTCTTCAAAAGTAGATTTGCCATACTTAAGGAAAGTTGGGTTAAAGGCTTTGCCATATTCTTATTGGGGGGAATCTTTTTTCCTTTTTCCATTTGGGGTGGTGTCACCTTGCTATTATTAGGTTTGAATGATTTGGTAGGTTGGAAGTGGAAACGACAATGGTCGGAGCATACTCAAAATATAATTTCCACATTAATTATTGCTGGATCCGTTTGCTGGCAACTCGCCCAGTTTTGGCAACCTTTAGAGCGCGGTAGTTTTCTATTTACCTTGATTTTGATAGGGAGCACACTAGGCCTTTTTACTTTGTTTATAAAAATCTATCCGGTAATATTAAATTGGTGTTTGAAGTATAAACCCCTATTTCTAGCGATTCCTCTTTTTTTATTAGGCATGGGTTGGTTGAGTTGGCGTGGGACGGAAATAGAGTGGTTGAAAGAATCGTTTCCCGGAATGGGAAAAGAATTTATGCCAGCTCTTGACGAAGGTTCTTTTCTGTTGATGCCGACTTCTATGCCGCATAGTGGGGTTACCATGAATAATGAGTACCTCAAGCAATTGGATTTGAGGGTGGAGACCATCCCTGAAGTGGCTATGGTAGTTGGTAAAGCGGGTAGGGTTGAAAGTGCCTTGGATCCAGCCCCTATGTCAATGTTTGAGAATATCATTACCTATCATCCCGAATATTCCATAGATGAAAATGGAGAGAAGGTAAGAAATTGGAGGCCACATATCCAATCAGCAGACGATATTTGGAAAGAAATACAGCGGGTAACAGCTGATATTCCGGGGGTAACGGCTGCCCCAAAGCTTCAGCCTATTGAAACCCGTCTTGTTATGTTGCAAACTGGCATGAGAGCTCCAATGGGAATTAAGGTTTTTGGACCTGATTTGGAAACCATAGCTGATTTTGGTTTTGAATTGGAAAAACATCTTAAGCAGGCTCCGGGAGTCAAGGCTGAGGCAGTTTTTGCCGATAGGACTATAGGTAAACCTTATTTGGAGGTGGAATGGAATCGAACGACTTTATCCAAATATGGACTTACCATAGGAGAGGCCCAGCAATACTTAGAGGTAGCAGTAGGTGGAATGACTATGAGTACTACTGTTGAAGGGAGAGCTAGGTATGCTATTCGGGCCAGGTATGCTAGAGAATATAGGGACGACCCCAATGCCATAGCCTCCATTTTGATCCCTACTTCGGTAGGTACGCCTATTCCTTTAGGGCAGCTAGCAGAAATTTCTTATCGAGTCGGTCCTTCAATGATCAAAGGGGAAGATGCCTTTTTGGTAGGATATGTATTGTTTGATAAGTTAGACCAATGGGCTGAGGGAGATGTAGTTGAATCTGCAAGTCATTTTTTGAGTGAAAAAATGGAGAGGGGTGAATTAGTCGTTCCCAAAGGTGTCAATTACAGATTCTCTGGAAGTTATGAAAATCAAATACGGGCAGAAAAACGACTTTCCCTGATTGTTCCACTGGTTTTATTGTTGATTTTTTTAATCCTCTATTTCCAATTCAAATCAGTAGGAACCAGTTTGATGATTTTCTCCTCCATTGCTTTAGCTTTTGCAGGAGGATTTATTATGCTTTGGTTGTACAGTCAACCCTGGTTTTTAGATATAGAATGGGGAGGAGTAAATTTAAGAGAACTTTTTGCGGTACAACCTTTTAACCTGAGTGTTGCTGTTTGGGTGGGTTTCATTGCATTATTTGGCATTGCTACCGACGATGGGGTGGTTATTTCGACCTACCTTAAACAAAGTTTTGAGCGAAATCAGCCGCAAACCGTAGCTGAAGTGCGGCAGGCCGTTTTGGATGCCGGTATTAAGAGAGTTCGTCCATGTCTAATGACTACGGCAACCACCCTCTTAGCTTTGATTCCTGTTCTGACCTCTACGGGAAGGGGTTCAGACATTATGATTCCTATGGCCATTCCTGCATTTGGAGGAATGACTATTGCTTTGATCACTTTATTTCTGGTGCCTGTATTGTACGGTATCCGAGAAGAATTTAAATTAAAAAGAAAGGGATGAAAAGCAGATTTTTAATAGTGTGGTTCCTGTTTGGAGGGTGGATGCTAGGTATGACTCAAAATCTAAATTGGTTATTAACACAAGCTGCCAACCGTAATCCAGACCTTAAAGCGATCCAATATGCTTATGAGGCTCAGCGTCAAAGAATAGCACCGGCTGGTGCGCTAAGTGACCCGGAGATTGGCGTTGGTCTATTTCCCATGCCCATGCAAAGGTGGATGGGGAGACAATGGGTAGATATTTCCCTTCGGCAAAAATTCCCCTGGAAAGGGACTCTTCCGGCTGCTCAAACTGTAGAAGAGAAAAAAGCAGATGGGGTTCTGAGAAAATATGATCAACTCAAGGCCGAGATTTTTTACCAAATCAAACAAGAGTGGTGGAGCCTTCAATTGATGGCATTCAAAGCAGAAGTTTTAGAAAAACACCTGAATTTAATTGCAGTCCTAAAAGATCTGGCAGAAGAAAAAATTGCCAATAATCTCCTCCCCACCGGGCAGTTTATCGAGTTAAAACTCCAAGAAAATGAACGAATTAACCAACTGGAAACTATAAATCAACAAATGGTGGTTGCCCAATTGAATATCATCCAGTTAACCCAAGCTTCTGACTGGGTTTTCGAGCCTTTAGATGAATGGAATTGGCCTTCATTCCCGGAGGAAGCACTCAGTGAATTTGCCTCCTCTAACCCAGAGATGCAGGTAAATCGCAATGAAATGGGAGTGTACGAAAGTTTAGAACATTGGAATAAGCTTAAATCAAAGCCATCATTTGGGGTAGGTTTGCAATACAGTCTTATGTCCAAAGTAGATCGCCCTGATTTAAATCCCAAAATGAATGGGATGGATATGTTAATGCCCATGGCTACCATTTCGGTTCCTATTAATCAAAAAAAATACCATGCAGCTGTCCAAGAAATGAAATGGTATCAACGATCCAAGGAGGAAACCCTAGAAAGTCTTTCGGATTATTTTTCTACCCAGATTCAGACCAATTTACTGAATTATCAGAATGCTGATAGGAATTTAAAATACTATCAAACTCAAACTTCATTATTGGAGGATTTAGCGGAATTACAAATAGCAGCATTTGCAAATGGTACTGGTTCCTTGGAAATGGTAATGAGTACGAGACAAAGATTATTAGACTTACAAATAAAGACTTTGGAAACCAAGTGGGAAGCGGAACAAATTATTTTTGAAGTTGAAAAAATACTAGGGAGGTAAAATGAAAAAAATTATTCCATTAATTGCGTGTTTATTACTTGGACTAGTTCTGGGCAAATTTTTATGGGTGGCTGATCCAATGGTTCAGGATCAAATTTCTTCAGGAGAAGAGGTGCCCCTCATTTATACTTGTTCCATGCATCCTCAGATTAGGCAACCTGAACCAGGATTATGTCCCCTATGTTCCATGGAATTGATTCCATTAGATCAAGCCAATTCATCCTCGGAAAACTTGTTTGCCTTCACCATGAAACCAAGTGCAGTGGCGATGGCTAATATTCAAACAGCTATTTATGCGAAGGAAGGGCAAGTAATTCCCGCGGAAAGAGAAATTTATTTGTCTGGGAGGATAGCCATAGATGAAGATAGGCTGAGTACAATCAGCAGTAATGTTGGAGGTAGATTAGATGCTTTTGGCATTGCTTACGAGGGGCAGTATATCCAAAAAGGGCAAAAAATTGGTAGTTTGCATGCACCAGAATTGGTATCTGCTCAGCAAGAACTCAGGACGACTATGAAAATGAAGGATCAAGAACCAGCCCTTTATCAAGCTGCAAGAACCAAATTGAAGAATTGGCAACTTACGGAGGTTCAAATTGATCAAATAGAAGATGCTCCAACATTAGTGGATCAAATTGATATTACAGCCGATCAATCTGGTATTGTAATCAGCAGGTTAGTTCAATTAGGGGATTTTTTGAAAAAAGGGCAACCCTTGTTGAGATTGGTTGAATTAGATAGAGTTTGGGTGGAGTTAGAAGCCTATGAGCAAGATTTACCCCTTCTTGAAAATGGACAACAGGTTCGTTTTTCTACTCCTTCTTTTCCAGGTCAAATCTTTAGTGGAACCATTAGTTTTATTGAACCTCTAATGGATGCCAAGACCAGAACTGCTAAAGTAAGACTATCAGTACTGAATAAGGGGCGTAAACTAAAACCAGAAATGCTAGTAGATGCCGTCGTTACGGTTCCTCTAAAGGGAAGGGAACAAGTGAGATATCTGCCAAAATCTGCTGTTCTTTGGACGGGTAAAAGATCGATTGTATACCTCCAAAAAGGGGTTCCTGATTTACCTGAATTCGAAATGCGAGAGGTGACTCTTGGAGAAACAACAAATGAGGGATATGAGGTAATCAAAGGTCTCCAAGAAGGGGATAAATATGTAGTAAATGGGGTATTTGTAGTGGATGCTGCAGCTCAACTTAATGGAAAATACAGTATGATCAATAGGCCACAAACTCCGATCATTGAGATTAGCGATGAGTTTAGAGCAACACTAAACTCTCTATTAGATTTATATTTTGATATAAAAAATGAATTGGTGAAAAGTGATTTTAAGCGAAGTATGGAGGTGGTCCAAACTTTTAACCAACAATTAGAGACTTTGACCATCCCTTTAGAGATTCGTGAAGATTGGCAGCCTTTTGGGCAAACTTTAAAAGACCGGTTAATGGAATTGAGTGCCACAACAGATTTGGTGGGACTTAGAAATGAATTTGCAGGTTTTTCTGATCAGATGACTTCTTTAGTAGGTACATTTGAATTAGGAGAAGCAGAGGTTTATGTAGATTTTTGTCCTATGGCGATGAATGATCAAGGAGCTTATTGGCTCAGTGAATTTAAGAATATTGAAAACCCTTATTTTGGATCAGCGATGTTGACTTGTGGGTTGGTCAAGCGTACTTTTTCAGGCGCTACCCGGTAACCATTTACCAACCAACTTGTTTTCCCTTTTTGGACTGAAGTAGTTCGTGTTTTTCTGAGCAAAAGGTCATCCATCATTTGAATTCTAGGGGTTTTGAGTTGAATATACAGTTGACTTGGTTGGTTAATTTCTATATGTAGCCCAGTTTGAATCCAATCATCGTGTACATCGTTGCTGGTTCTGGTATCGATGATGGTATCTAAAAGTAAAGTTTGGGTAGCGTCGTAAAGGAGGTATTGTAAATTGCCAACACCATGACTTTGGTAATCGATTTGAATCCAACTACTAAAGGTATAATCACCTGGTTCAAGTGCTTGTTTAAGGAGCAAATGAGTACCCTTTTCAAAGGCCATACTGCCTTTTTGAAAATAACCTTGTTGCTCATTCCATTTTTGACCATTTTTTTCTTGCTCTGGTGAGGTATCCCATCCGTTATAATAGATTGGATGTTCCAATGGCGCTTCTAGGTCGATTACCTTATTAACATTTTGAACTGGTAGTTCATATAGGGCATATCCATCTGTTTGCAAAAGCAGGTTGCTATTTTGAATAAGTGATATTTCCCCTTCGAGTAAGGGGGGATGGTTATTACCCAGTACCACTAATAAAGGTTGATTGGAGGGAAATTTATTGGGGAGCGATTTTTCAATAAGAGGGTGTGCTAACAATTCTATAGCTTCAGCAGTTTGCCCAATAGACATACGAGATAACATAGCATTAACTAGTGGTAGTCCGGTTGCTGCAGAAATGCGCATGGCGTAAAACTGTGTATTAAAGTGGTGGTCGCTAATGAAATTATCGGTCCAGAACATAGTTTTGGGAAGACAAAGGATAGCCTGGTATTTTGACAGATCGATCTTGGCCTCCTGAATAGGACTCATTAATTCCTCTTTGCGCTCTTCAGCAAAATAATTCCAGTTTACCGCCTCGTCAAACCGGGGAACCATATAAACATAGATTTCCCAAATCCATATTAAAGCTAGAGGGATGGCCCCAATGACCATCCAATTTTTGTTCTTTAGAGTGGAGAGCAACCACACAGCTGTTAAGGTCAGAATAAAATACATGGGCCATGCCAATCTTGCAACGGCTTTAAACATCAACAGAAAGCCCATTTTTTCTTCTATAAAAGATTGCTCAAATGGAGCAAACAGGATAGCAGTGGTATACAAAAAAACGGCGGAAGCACCTAATACCAAAGGCTTCCAGTTTTTTGGTAAAGGCTGTTTAATTTTTCCCGAAAGGGATAAAATTCCATAGGTCAATAGCACAATTGTGGTGGACCAACCCAAGTTAATTCTAGCTTCGGGGCGGACTTGGAAACCCATACCAAAAAGGCCTTTAAGAAGTCGATCCCAAAGTGAACCAGGCGGAGCAATCAAGCCTTCGAGGGTGGCGTAATAGTGGAAAAATCCCCATTGGTTTTGGACCCTATCGATTACGGGGTCGAATGTTTTGAAATAGAGTAGGGCAGGAAGAACAGTAAGGACCCCCATACTTAGGGCTGATAAGTTAATTCCATTTGGTCGTTTAAGAAAAAGACCAAATATTCCAGCTGATATTAAGAGTGCTGCAGGACCAGTGCCCGCATAGGGGTTATTAAAAGTAAAGAAAAGCAAAGTGATCCATACGGGAATATCTATCCATTCAAAGGCCTTCTTTTTCCTGAGATACCACCAGATAGAAAGTGGGATGAGGAAGGGATAGGCCAGTCCAAAATGGCCATTTATTCTAATGATTTGAGGGGAGAGCAAACTGATTAGTGGGGCGAAGAGTGCTGCAATCCAAAGGGGAGTTTTAAATTGACGCAATACTAGAAATATAAAGATATTGGCGAGAATAACGCTCCACACATTCAGTCCATTGGCAATGCCTAGGACCTTATCGCATAGGGGATACCAGTGTAGGTGAACCCATTGTAAAAGGGTGGAGAGGGCCCCTTGAGCATCAGTTAAAAAAATCAGTTCGCCATGGGGATAATTCATACTGGAGAGCAGGGTTCCCTCTCCATGGCAAATATGGAAAACCATATTGTAGTAAATCGAAAGGGCATCTCCCCCGTAGGCAAACATGGAATTATTGGGTCTGAAAAAATAATAGCCTATCATCGGCCATGCGAGCAACATGGTCAACAAAATGGAGGCTAGCAGATATATATAGTTTTTTTTCAATTATTAAAATTTAACCAATAATTAAGTTTGACCGTCAAATTCCAATATTCACTATTGTCTAACACATTGATTTCTGAGCTATTAAAAACAATAAATAAGTCAGAAGCAGGTTGATACCTCCATTGTAAGCGGGAATTAAAATTCCAAAGTTTTCTTTGTTCGTTATACTGGTACAGATTAGAGAAAAACAATTTATTGGTCAGTGTTAAATCTGCTTTAATTCCTAAGACGGTAAAGGTATTTTTATTCCAAGGGGCAGGCAGATCAATTGAATTGTAGTTGACAATTGAGCTTAAAGAGAGGTAAGGCTGAAATCTATAGCCTATTTCTGCACCCATTGCAGCTCTTTTGCCACCATTGAAGTATCCTCCTGTTTGTCCTGCAAGGGTAAAGGTGAGCAGAGATTGAGGTTTGCTATTGTATTCAAAACCCACTTCATTCCACTGGTGCTCTGTTCCCGATTCAAGTACGGCAATACCAGTACGGATGGGATCAAAAGTGTTTTGCAGTCTGATGTATTGATTAATAAAGCCCACTTCCAAGGTGCTTCGATTGAGAAAATTAAATAAGTATCCCAAATAAGTAGTTCTATCGGTTTGACGCCCTTGTGGATTGAAAAAATAGGTTTGATTAATAGAAGGTCCATGAGAGAGTAGGGTAGATTTGCGTTGGAGATAGTGCAGGTACCCTACTTTGGCATCAGTTTTAGTAAATCCTCGTCTGGGGACATATCCGACTTCTGCATTAAAATTTTCCCCTACGACCTCTTGTTGGAGTTTGACGTTCCACTTAAAGGACTTGTATTCTAAGTGGCCTGCGATAGCGTGGGTCTGGTTGGGCTGATCGGGTGAGAAAGATTTCATAACGAAAGCTTTGCCGTTCCACAAGTTATTAGGGGAGGCAAAATTGAATTCCATCCCCATATTTCGGTTGTACTTTTTATGAATGGAGGTTTCAGGAGTGGTACCTTCTGGATAATTAAACGATTGTTTGTTGACCATCATAAAGTTGATGTTGGAACGGGCTAAAACTTTTCTTTGTAAGGTCAATACACCAAAATTTTGATTGGGCAGTCCCTCATCTGGTTGACTTTGAGTTTGGATATTCATCAGACCTAACCGCCAATTATTATCGAGGTTACCGCTTATTCGAGCCCCAGCTTGTATGGGAACTCCTAGTCCAATTCTTCTGCTAAAAAATGGTCGGATGGTACTGTAGCCTATGTTGGCAAATAAATCGGCATTTTCGAGAAAGAATTGCCTTCTTTCGGGAAAAAACAATTCAAATCGATCCAAATTGGTGACTTGCTGATCGACTTCAGCTTGTGAGAAATCTGGATTGACCGTTAGATCTAGGTTAAGAGAGGGCGTCAAACTTACCTTTGCGTCCCCTCCGATTTTTATTTTATTTTCAGCTGGATTTCCATTTTCTGAAGCAGAGGTTGCCAAAGTGTAAGGAATTAAGGAGACATTATTCTTTTGTACTGGTGGAGGGTTGTCCCATACCAGGACTCCTGTATAGGCTAAACTGACGGATGGAAATTGACGGGGAACAGGAGCCCAGCTGGATTTTTCATTCGCTTTTAAATCTAATCGACTGAAGTTGATGCCCCATTCTTTTTCTCCTTCTTTATACCGAATTGATTTGAGGGGTATAGCCATTTCAGCTATCCATTTTTCATCGTCATAGGTAACTGCTGATACCCATTTGGTATCCCAATTGAGGTCCACACTACCGCCATTTGACATGGTCCCATCCCATTGGGCGCCGTAGGCAGATACCCCAAAGGAAAACCCTGTGGTTTTATTATTAAAGGGATCCATAGCTAGGAGGAAATTATCGTTTTTATTAAACGAAAAATCTCTACGTAGGGATTCTATGATGTAGTTGCCTTTAATCGAATTGTTGAAAAAAATCAGGGATAAGTAAAGGTTATGGTCATCGTAGGTCATGCGGACTTCGGAAAACTGGGTAGCGAGAGCAGTATCTACAGGTTGAATCATATGGAAATTCTCAGCTACGTCGCATTGGTTCCAAACAGGTTCTTGGAGTAACCCATCAATTTCGATGTTTTGATTGGTTTTGGCGATATGCAATCTAAAGTTGTCATTAATTTTTTGAGCCCAGCTGGCGTTTGCCAAAAGGCACAATAGAATTAGGGTAAGATGGTTTTTCATAGGTGTTTTGTTATCTAATGGAGGCCCTTTGGAGTCTATCGTTAATGGCAATACCTAGACCTCTTTCGGGAAAAAATTCTGCTATAATTAGATCGGGTTGTAGGGCATCTAAGGTTCTCATGGCAGAGAATAAATTCTGAGCGGCTTCCTTGAGGTCTCCTTTTGGGGAGAGGGCGATTTGGTGTTGATCTGGAAGGAAGTCAAAGTGTTTTTGGAAGGCTAAAACAGCGATATTTTCCAAATTGGGATTGTTGGCCCAATCTTCTGGATGGCCTCGCACCAACTTAGTGGAGGGGGCGTAATGACTGCTTATGGAACCAGGTAGATTGGGTAGGGTGTTCTTTGGAATTTGGTGGTATTTGACTTTTAGAGAGGTTCCGCTTTGAAGTATTTCTTTGCTCAAACCTCCTTTTCTAAAAATGGTTAAAGTTTTATTGACCAACCCAACAATGGTACTTTCTATTCCCACAGTACAGGGCCCTCCATCGAGGATATATGATATTTTTTTTCCTAGTTGATCTTCGACGTGTTGGGCAGAAGTTGGACTGATGTATCCAAATGGATTGGCACTAGGGGCAGCTACGGGAAAAGGAAGTGCTTCCAACACCGAAAGGGTTATTGGATGGTTGGGAATCCTTACCGCGACCAAGGGAGATCCTGAGGTTACTAAATCAGGGATTTCATCGCTTTTAGGAATAAGTAGAGTTAGTGGACCTGGCCAAAAATTTTCTACTAAAGAGAGGAGTTCCTCGGGAATATCGAGACCAAACTTTTTAAATTGATCGATGGAGTGGGCATGAACAATTAGTGGGTCAAATGAAGGCCTATTTTTGATATTGAAAATTTCGGAAACTACTTTTCTATCTAAGGCATTTCCAGCTAGTCCGTAAACCGTTTCTGTGGGGAGGGCGATGACCTCCCCTTTCATCAATAATTCAGCGGCCTTAGTGGCTGACATCCCAATTTCAGCCATCTTAAAATCCTTGGCCATTTTTAGGTAACTGCTCTGGAATCAAAAATAATTCCGTTTGCCGCCCATCAATATAGCGAACTCCATCTTTAGTAAAAACAGCGTCTTCTTCCATCATCATCCGAATTTCTTTTTTCCACTCTTCTATATATACCCCGGCGTTGAGTTCGATGGAGTAGGCCGTATTATATCGAATGGAATAATCTCCAGTAAAGGGGACTCCTTCTTGTTTGTCCCACATGCCGATAGCGGGCCCTGCTCCATGACCATGATATCCAATAGGATGTGTATATATACTGGGTTTGATTCCCTCTGAAATCGCTTTTTCTCTAGCAGCCTTTAAGGCCTCATTACCCGTAACACCTTCTTTGAATTCATCGGTTAGGATATCCATTAAACGGAGCCCTTTTTGGTGGGCTTTAACGAGATAAACTGGTGCTTCTGTTTCGTTAGGTTTAAGGACATAAGCATTCTCTTGGGTATCGGAGTTCAAACCGAGGTAGGTGATTCCAAAATCAACGTGCAGCAAGTCCCCGGGCTGGATAACTTGTTTTTCAGGTCTTTTGGAAAAAGTTCTCAGGTGGTCGTAAGACTCGGGGTCTTGTCTTTGGATATCAACGGTGGGGTGAAACCAGGTCTGCAATCCCAGCGATCGGATTCTTTCCCGGTAGAACCAGACTACATCATCAGTGGTAGTAACCCCAGGTTGTATGACTTGGTCAGAGAAGCCTTCTCTAATAATTTGATGAGCGATTCTAACGACTTGTTGGTAGACGACGAGTTCACTTTCTGTTCTGGTTTCCAACCAACCTACAGCTAAGCCTTCTGCAGAAGTGAGTTTGCCGTGATACGCTGCAGGCAGGTATTTGAGGAGTTGGTCGTAGAGGTGAGCTGTCAATCCATCGGCATGTCCAAAAGATGGAGATCGGTTAAGGCCAATTTTCTTGGGATTGCGTTCTTTGATAATTTCTACTAGACGCTCCCATTGATTGGGTTGAGCTTCTGGGTCCCATGCTTTTTTGAATACCTCACCGACATCGTATCGCGCGCAAGCCATGGTTTCCAATTCTTGGCCATTATCGTAAATAACGAGCATGGTCGTACGTCTGGCAGCTAACCAGGTAGAAGGCAACATGGTTCGAAGAACTGGATCTTCATTGTATTCTCTGGCCAGGATGAGCCACATATCGATGCCTTCTCTTCGCATCAATTCCGGGAGTACAGTTTCCATGCGTTCTGATAGCCATCGGTCACGAACCTCCCCTTGTGTTTTCAGGTCTAATATTTTTGGCATTTGGGAAAACCCGGCTATGGGTAAGAACAAAAAGAGTAAAAACCTATATTTTTGCATTTTTATTGGCAAATTAATAAATTCCATAAAAATTAGATGCCTGTCCTTTCATATTTATAGCCCCTATGCATCCAACCAACCAGTTTACTCATTTCGCGGAGGTTATTTTGCCGTTAGGCGTAAAAGCGACATTCACCTATGGGATTCCTCAACAGTTAATGGATGCGGTGGTGGTTGGGAAGCGAGTGGAGGTATCCTTTGGAAAAGAGACCCGCGGTAAAGGGCTGAATCTATATGCTGGAATTGTAATGGAGGTGCGCGAGGGGGTGAAGGTGGAGGGCGTCAAACCGATTATTAGTGTATTGGATGCCCTTCCTATTGTTCATATAGAGCACTTGCAATTTTGGAAATGGATGGCTGATTATTACGGTTGTTCGTTGGGGGCTGTGATGAATGGGGCGTTGCCGGCACATTTTAAATTGACTGGGGAAACTTCACTCGTGTTGGGAGAGCAGGTCCAAATTGAGGTTGATACTTATACGGATCAGGAATATTTGATTATTGAGGCCTTGAGTATTCGGGAGGAAGTGACAATAGAGGAGGTGCAGCAGATTTTACAGCAAACAAACGTTTTTCAAGTGATTAGGGGATTGTTAGATAAGCAGGCAGTTTACCTAAAGACCGATTTAAAGGAACGGTATCGGGCGAAACGGGTTAAGTATATTGTGCTGCAGGAGCCCTATGCGAGTCATCCCGACTTATTGGAAGAGGCTTTTGAAAGTGTAGCGCGTTCAGGTCGGCAGACGGAAGCATTAATGGCTTATGTGCTATTGGCAAAGGAGCAAAGGATGGTCACTCAGGCGGAGTTATCCAAAAAAGCAGGAGTAGACGGATCGGTATTTAAGGCCATGGAAAAGAAGGGAATATTGGAGGTAATTGAAAAAGAGGTCAGTCGATTGGATGGGGCGTTGGTTGAAGTGGATGCGCCTATGAATGAAATGTCTCCGGCTCAAAGTGCTGCTTATCAGTCGATTGTGGAGACATCGAAAGAAAAAAGAGTTTGTTTGCTACATGGCGTAACTGGAAGTGGGAAGACCAGGATTTATATAGAGTTGATTCAGGAGGCGTTAAACAGGGGAGAGCAGGTTTTGTATTTGCTGCCGGAGATTGCTTTGACCACTCAATTAACTGCTCGTTTACAAAAAGTATTTGGGTCCGCACTGGGAGTGTATCACTCGAGAATGAGTAATAATGAGCGGGTAGAATTGTGGAAACAAGTTTTGGATGGGTTGTCTATTGTGATTGGTCCTCGTTCTGCTGTATTTTTGCCTTTTAGCAAACTTAGATTAATTATTGTAGATGAGGAGCACGATGCTTCATTTAAACAAATGGATCCAGCACCGAGATATCAAGGTAGGGATGCAGCGGTGTATTTGGCGAATTTAATGGGAGCCCAGATAGTTTTAGGTACAGCGACTCCATCTGTAGAAAGTTATTATAATGCCCTCTCGGGAAAATATGGATTGGTAAATCTAGATGAACGATTTGGGGGTATTCAGATGCCGGATATCCAAGTGATTGATGCGCGTAAGGAGTTGCGTCAAACTAGTTTTCGGTCTAATTTTACGACTTCTTTGATAGCTGGAATTCAAGCGGCATTAGCTCAAAAGGAGCAAGTGATTTTATTTCAAAATCGACGGGGATACGCGCCTACTTATCGTTGCGAAAACTGCGGATGGAATGCAGAGTGTGTGCATTGTGACGTTAGTATGACGTATCATAAGTATTCTAATCAGTTGAAATGTCATTATTGTGGGTATCATACTAAGTTGCCAAAGGTCTGTCAATCTTGTGGTCATCCAGGATTGAAATTAGTAGGATTTGGAACTGAAAAAATAGAGGATGAATTATTGATTCACTTTCCGGATGCTCGAGTGGGGCGGATGGATTTGGAGACGGTACGGAAGAAGAATGCTCATGGAATGATTATCCAGTCCTTTGAGGATAGGAAGATTGATATTTTGGTAGGTACGCAGATGGTTACCAAAGGATTAGATTTTGAAAATGTCGGTTTAGTTGGGATCATCAGTGCAGATCAATTACTGCAGTATCCGGATTTTAGGGCTTCGGAAAGAGGTTTTCAACTGATGTTACAAGTAGCGGGAAGAGCAGGGCGGCAAAAACCTGGTGGTCAAGTTTTGATTCAAGCGTTTAATCCCAATCACCCTGTAATTGAAGAAGTAGTTCAATATGATTATAAAGGTTTTTATGAAAGAGAAATTAATGAGCGTAAGGCTTTTGGATATCCTCCTTTTCAAAGATTAATTCAGTTGACATTAAAACATAAAAAGCCTGAAAAGGTAAACCAAGCTGCAGAATTTTTAGCTAAATTTCTTCGTGATTCTTTAGGCAACCGGGTTCAGGGACCTGCTATTCCTTTTGTGGGACGGGTAAAATCCTATTATCTTTTGGATATTTGGATGAAATTAGAGCGTGGTGGAAGTTACCTAAGTCAGGTAAAAAAATTGATTCAGGAGGGGGTTATAGCTACTGTTCAATTAGATGGTTGTTCGCAAATTAAAATTGTAGTGGATGTGGATCCTTATTAAAGAGAAAAATTAAATTATGGAATTAGAAAAAGTAAAAATCAGTCCAGAAGGACCTTCCTTTTCACCTATTATATATGGAACCATGACCTGGGGCCATTGGGGGCATAAATTGGATCGCGAAGGCATGGAAAAATTGATTAAGAATAGTTTGGATTGGGGGATTACCACTTTTGATCATGCAGATATTTATGGAGATTATACCAATGAGGCGGATTTTGGCCGGGTATTAAAGCATGAGCCCTCCTTGCGTGACCGAATAGAATTGATTACCAAATGTGGTATTTGTCGCAAGTGCAAACAAAGGCCGGAATATAAAATACATCATTACAATACCAGTAAAGAGCACATTCTAAAATCAGCTGAAACTTCTCTTAAAAATTTTGGTACAGACTATTTGGATTTATTGATGATTCATCGGCCGGATGCATTAATGGATCCCGACGAAATTGCGGAAGCTTTTCATCAACTAAAAAAGGAGGGTAAAGTATTACATTTTGGGGTGTCTAATTTTACTGTACCCCAATTTGAGATGTTGAACGATCGGATAACATTGGTTACGAATCAAATAGAGGCCAATATTATGAATATGAGTAGTTTTTATGATGGCATGGCTGATTTGTGTCAAAAACTGGGAATTAGACCAATGGCATGGGGCCCACTAGGTGGAGGACGTATTTTTACTTCCCTCAATGAGCCTCAGGTTAGGGAAGTACACGAGGTGGGTCATGCCTTAATGAAGGAAAAGAATATCAGTGAGTTAGGAGTTTTGTTATTGGCTTGGTTGTTAAAGCATCCTGTTGGATTTTTACCTATTGTGGGAAGTGCCAGACCAGAGCGAATGAAATTAGCTATTGAAGCATTGGGTGTTTCTATGACAAGAATGGAGTGGTATGAGTTGTGGAGGGCCATTCAAGGAGTTGAAGTTCCATAAAAATAGTGCCAAATAAAGAATTCCTCATTTTAGGACTTTTTTTAGTTATTGTTTTGTTTACAATAATTATATATTTGCTCAGACCCAAATACAAAAAACTATTGTTCTCCCTCTGTAATCGCTTTTTGCGATGTTAATTCCGCCCTTTTATAGGGCGGAATTTCAATTTTTATATAATTCCAACACTTTTCTTACGCTTCCATTTTTTTGCAATAATCGCTGAGCTACGTCCAATTGAATACCAAGCTCATCGACTAACATTTTTGCACCTCGTTCTACCAGTTTTCTATTAGATAATTGCATATCTACCATTTTATTGTCTTTAACCCTGCCTAGGCCGATCATTACCGTAGTACTGATCATATTGAGGACCAATTTTTGGGCAGTTCCCGCTTTCATTCGGGTACTTCCGGTGACCAATTCAGGCCCTGTAACAACTTCTATGGGATAGTCGGCATGTTCGGATAGGGGTGCATTGGGATTGCAGGTGATGCATCCGGTGACAATTTGGTTTTTTCTACAATCTTCCAACCCTTGAACCACGTAAGGAGTAGTTCCAGATGCGGCAATGCCAATAACCACATCATTAGCATCTATATGGTAAGCAGAGAGGTCTTTCCAAGCTTGGTTGGGATCATCTTCCGCATTTTCGACGGCTTTACGTATAGCTTGATCTCCTCCCGCTATTAGTCCGATAACCAGATCATGGGAAACTCCGTAGGTAGGGGGACATTCTGAAGCATCTAGGATTCCTAGTCGACCGCTAGTTCCGGCTCCAATATAAAATAGTCTTCCACCGTTCTTTAGTTTTTCAATAATGACTTCCACTAAAGGTTGGATGAAGGGAATAGCTTTTTGAACGGTCAAAGCCACTGTTTGATCTTCCCGATTGATATTCAAGAGTAAATCCGAAACAGACATATTTTCTAAATGTCTATATGGGGAGGGTTGTTCGGTAAACTTTTTCATTTTTGGTGTTTGTGGCAAACAAAGATAATGATTGCATTATACAGGAAACTATTGTTCTTCCGAAAGTTAATTGGAAATATTTCCTTCTGAATCTAGTTTGATAACCCAAACATCATAATCTCCATTATTTTCATCCTTAATATCTCCATCACCCCCCGATGATGTTGTGGTAGCCAATAGTATATAACCGCCGTGAAAAGTCTTCTGAATAGACCATCCAGTTTCCGCTTGCGTACCCCCGAAAGTTTTATCCCAGGCTTTGGAACCATCGGCATTTAATTTAAGGACCCAAACATCAATAGTTCCATTATTTCCATCTTCTATGTCCATACTATCAGAACTGGTATATCCTGTAACAATATATCCATTATCAGAAGTAGTTTGGATTGAATTTGCTTGGTCCTCACCTGATCCCCCGAAAGTTTTATCCCAGGCTTTGGAACCATCGGCATTTAATTTAAGCACCCAAATATCCTTATCTCCATTATTTCCATCCTCTACATCAAAATTATTAGATTTGGTATATCCCGTTATAATATATCCATTATCAGAAGTAGTTTGGACCGAATTTGCTAAGTCATCACCTGATCCTCCGAAAGTTTTATCCCAATCTTTGGAACCATCGGCATTTAATTTAAGGACCCAAACATCCTTACCTCCATTATTTCCATCTTCTATATCGATACTATCAGATTCGGTAAATCCTACAATAATATATCCATTATCAGAAGTGGTTTGGATTGAAATTCCTTGTTCACTACCTGATCCTCCGTAAGTTTTATTCCAAGCTTTGGAACCGTCAGCATTTAACTTGATTACTACTAAATCTAAACCTCCTTTATTGCTATCATATATATTCCCATTGGCGGAGTTGGAAGTACCAACGGCTACATATCCACCATCAGAGGTGGTTTGAATGGAAGATATGGCATCATATAAGGATCCACCAAAAGTTTTGTCCCAGGCTATAGACCCGTCGTCGTTTAGTTTGAAAATCCAAATATCTTGAGCACCATAAATCGTATCTGTAGCATCTGTATCGTTACCAAATATACCTCCAACTACTATATAACCTCTGTCAGGAGTTGGATAAATATCATATCCAAAATCAAAACTCGAACCTCCTAACGACTTATCCCAGGCTTTGGAACCATCGGCATTTAATTTTAAAATCCAAATATCTGAATAACCTTTATTAGGCTGGCTAATGTCACCCGACACCCCTGAAAAAGTTTCACCAATAATTACATAACCACCATCAGAAGTTTGTCTCAAATTTTTAGCACTTTCAGCACTATTTCCGCCATATAAGTTTAGATGGTTATTGAACGATGGAAAATTTCTAGCACTTACCCCGGGGATTATGACATAGTTCCCCTTACTGATAAAAACGGTATCTCCAAGGATTGAAGTGGACAATTGCTGGAGTTCATTGGTTGAAGAATTATCCGGACTATTGATTAAAGTATCTGCTGTTTTGGTATATAGCGCATAGGGTACACTCAATAATTGACTTGTTCCATCTTCTATATAATTGGAGTCTTCATCAAGTTTAACTTCACGTTTTATAAAATATGGTCCTTTCGACCAATCTATACTGCTGAAATCATCAGAGGTCATTCCTGTACCCATCTCTGCGCTTATCAATCCACTTGAGTTGGTGGTTAAAATATGATTTTCCTCATAAATGCTGCTTCCTGTCATATTTCCTTGCAAAATATTGATTCTCAATCTAATTTCTTGATTGATAACCAATGCACCCTCAGTATTTCTTATGGCGGTTTGATAGCCCATTTTTTGAGTGGATTGAGCCCTTACACTTATGTAGAAACATAAAAACAAAAGAAAAGTGGTTAATCTCATTGAAGGAATTTATCTGATAAGAACTTCCAATAATAATATTAATTTTAGATAGCAACAAAATAGTGAAAATTATCTAATAACTATTTAGAAATGCTGTTGTCTTATTAAATGATTTGTAGCGCCTGATTAACGCTAAGGACAACAGCGTTAATCAAAATTTTCATACCAATGGCTATTAGAATAATACCGAAGACTCTTTCCATTATGGTTAATCCAACTCTCCCTAGTTTTCTTTGAATATATCCTGCGGATTTTAAAAAGATATAAATAGCGATAGCGTTGGCAATTATGGCTACTACAATTGTTATATTATCGAAATCCTGATTCAGTGAAATAATGGTGGAAAGCGTACCTGGGCCTGCAATAATTGGAAATGCAATGGGGAAGATGGACGGAGGCATGGGTGCTCCCGCTGATTCAGATTCAATTCCAAGGACCATTCTCACCCCGAAATATAATATTAACATGGAGCCAGCCAGCGCAAAATGAAATACCTCTAGGCCTAATATTTTAAATAAAAAATCTCCAAAGTATAGCATGGTTATCATGATGATGGTAGCTACTATGGTAGATTTTGCAGATTCAACTTCCCCGTTTTCTTTCCTGAGTTTAATGATTAAAGGAACATTTCCCGGCATATCTATGACAGCGAAGAGGGTAAGAAAAACTGTTAATACGTTCAAAAAAAATTCCATTATCCTATTGTATTTTCAAAAAATGAACCTCTGATTTAAAATTCCTTTCCATAACTGAACCGATATGTAAAAAGTTCAAAAGTCATCTTTGGATTTAGGTGTAAAAGAATAAATAAATGCGAACTTTTGTATCTTGATAAAAAAGAATTTTTTTAAAATGAAAAAATCAACCTTCAGACTTCTTTTTGTTTTCATTTCCATTTTGTGGATTTTATCCTGTCAAAAATCTACCAAGTGGGCGGGTCAAAAACCAATACAAGTAGTTCCTACAGACAGCAGACCAGTCCAAAAACAATGGAAGGGAACATTTGAATTAGGGGGTGGGATTTATGCCTCTAATGATTTTGAAGGGGCTAGACTTAATGGAATTGTTCGAAATAATGATACCCTAGTTACTGTATTGATCACTTCAGAAAATACTCCAATCAACCCCAGTCCTTGGTATGCCTTCAAACTATGGTCATTGGAAGAGAAGGAGATTAATCTTAGGTTAACCTATCAAGACGGAAGTTTCCATCGGTATTATCCCAAGCTTAGTTATAACGGAAAAGATTGGACACCGATGGATTCCTTGCATTACCTGGAAAGTGAGGAAAGAATACAAGTAGCTTCTCGTAGCTTACCCAAATTCATCAGAATGCAATTATCTGTGGGACCGGATACCTTGTGGGTCGCTGCTCAGGAGCTGATTACTTCTTCAAAGGTACACGATTGGATAGAAAGAATAGGAGTGCTTCCTTATGTGAGTAAAAGTGAAATTGGAAGAAGTGTAGAGGGTAGGCCTATTGAATTGGTTAGGGTAGGAGAGAGTGATGATAAGAAGATGATATTTGTCCTTTCCCGACAGCATCCGCCAGAGGTTACTGGTTATCTTGCTATGGAAGCATTCGTAGAAACGATAGCTTCTGATGATTCCATTGCTGAGACATTTAGAAAAAATTACAATACTTATATAGTTCCTCTTGCCAATCCGGATGGAGTTGATAATGGACACTGGCGACATAGTACAGGAGGTATTGATTTGAATCGGGATTGGGCGAACGTCAACCAACCAGAGGTGGCCGCTATTCAGGGTTTTATGGAAGAAAAAATAATTAATTCTGGGGGAACTTTCTTTTTTGGGGTTGATTTTCACTCTACTTGGGAAGATATCTATTACACAATAGATACTACCCTTCAGGGAAATAGGCCTGGATTGGTGCCTAAAATGATTAGCGGCATGGCTCAAGAATTGGGTCTGGATCCAAATATTAGACCCAATAAAATGGATGTACCTAGTATTAATTCTTCTCGATACTTTTTTGAAAAATTTGGAGCCGAGGCTTTAACCTATGAAATAGGGGACGATACTCCTCGGGAATTACTGAGAAAAAAAGGGGAGTTCTCTGCAAGAGAATTAATGAAACTGCTATTAGCTGAAGAATAGAAATAGGATCACCTAGGTTTAATCCTAAGAAATAATTTTATTAAAGATTTACCAAGAAAATATTTAGATTTGCCTCGCTTCCTAAAGCACGGGGGTATAGCTCAGCTGGCTAGAGCGCTTGCATGGCATGCAAGAGGTCAGGGGTTCGACTCCCCTTATCTCCACCAAAATTTCGACCCTTCCCAAAGAAGGGTTTTTTTTTCTAAAATGTACCTGATTCTCGCACATCTGGCTATAGGTTTCATAATCAATTAAAAAATACCAAGTATTAAACCTGTATAAGCATATAAAATCATCTTCATAAATCATAATAATCACCAAAATTGACGAAGAACGCAACGGTGATCGGATTATTCCCTCGTAGGAGCAATATCGAAAAAAAGGGATGTGTTTTATATTTTTGAATGATTTAAATTTTGTCGCCCCTACGGGGCTATTAATATGATGCCCCGATGGGGCATAATTTGCTCCAGAGGAGCAAAATCCTAATAGAAATAATATTTATTGAAAATCATTTAGCCCCGGCGG
>JBEAPR010000098.1:0-3908 GCA_041164265.1 Bacteroidota bacterium
TTAGATTCCACCATTTGGGATTTGGAAGAAGTTATAGTGACAGCTACCAGGACCAAAAGGCAATTATCAGCACTACCTCTTCCCGCTACCATAATTGGTTCTAAAGAGCTATTAGCAACCAATATTCGAAGGGTTTCAGATATCTTAGAAGAGCAAACAGGCCTAGTAATGGTTCCTGATTTTGTTGGTGGACTTGGTGTTCAGATGCAGGGTATGGATCCTGACTATACGCTAATTTTAATTGATGGTATGCCCCTAATTGGAAGATCTGCGGGTAGTTTGGATTTAACCAGATTAACCGTAGGTAATATTCAACAAATTGAAATTGTAAAGGGAGCTTCTTCCAGTCTATACGGTAGTGATGCCTTGGCTGGGGTCATTAATATTATTACCCATCAGCCAGACCAAAAAATTTTGGGGAAATTAGGATATCAGTGGGGAAGATTCAATAGTCATGACTTTAATGCTAATTATCAACACGGTCCCTTTCAATTTTTCGCCAATCAATACAGCAGTAGTGGCTATGATTTGAATCCCTCGGATGAATGGGTAACCATTGAGCCGTTTAGACAAACTACTTTGCAGTCTAAATACCAATTGAAATTAGGTCAACGTGCGGCTATGAACCTAATGGGAAGATTTTATCAACAATACCAAGATTACAACGCCCCAGGTGAATTATCAGGTGCAACAAAAATCCAGGAATTTAACCTACATACTAAGACTAATTATTCTAGTAGATCGTCTCAAGACCACACTTTAGAGTGGTATGCCACTCAGTATCAAGCAGAAGAATATCTAAATAATTCTCAAGGAGAGTTATTCGACCAACAAACATTTACTCAAAAATTGATTAGACCGGAATGGCGCTCTAATTTTACCGAAGGTGAAAATAACACTTTCACCATTGGTTTAGGTGCTACTTTTGAAATGGTGGATCGATCTGATTTTACTGCTACTACGGATTTTAGAGCACCTTATCTTTTCATCCAATGGGATGGTACCGTGTGGGATAAAGTAAATATCATTGGAGGATTAAGATACGATGCACATAATGTATATCGAAATCAAGTAAGTCCAAAAGTAGCAGTTCATATACCCCTAAATGAAAAATGGGCCATTAAAGGATCTATGGGAACTGGGTATAAAGCACCAGATTTCAGACAACTATATTTTAATTTTTCTAATTCGAGTGCAGGGTATGGAGTCTTAGGCACGGAAGCTTTGTCACAAGAATTACCCTTTTTAAAGCAAAGGGGAGAAATTGCCAGTATTCTAATATCCGGCGCGTCTTTATCTGAAACCTTAAATCCAGAGCGTTCAACTAATTTTAATTTAGGTATAACCTTTGAAAAAAATAGCCGGTTTAACTTGAATTTTAATGGATTTTTAAATGAAATAAGAGACTTAATTGATACCAGATTAATCGCCAGAAAAACCAATGGACAGCAGCTTTTCAGTTATTATAATGTTGCAAAAGTTCGGACTTTGGGAACAGAGTGGAATATCGCATATAAGGTCTCTGATAAGGTAAAAATTACAGGGGGATACCAATGGTTGATGGCATTTGACAAAGAAGCCCTATCACTAGTTAATAAGGGTCAAATTTATGCAAGGCAAACTCCGGTTTCTCCAAGTTTCGCATTAAATAGAAGCGATTATTTAGGATTACCCAACCGGTCGAGTCATATTATTACGGTCAAATTATCTGGAAATCTACCTAAAACTGGAGTTAACTGGACAACAAGATTAATGTACAGAAGCTCATTTGGAATCAATGATGACAACGGAAATGGCGTCATTGATCAATACGATGACTTAATTGATGGCTTTGCCATTCTAGATTTCAGTCTGAATAAATCAATAGCCAAGCGATTTGAAATATCTACAAGTGTCGATAATCTTTTGAATTACAAGAATACTTTAATTCCAAATTACGGTGGTCGAATGGGGACTATTAGATTGAATTATACTTTTTTAAAACAATAACCAAACAAATTAAAATATGAAACCTGTACAAATTTTCTTTTTAGCATTATTCGTGATGGGATTGGGCAGTTGCCAAAAGGATGAATCAGTATCGTTGGAACCAACCTTATCCGTTTCTGTAGAAAATTTATTTGCACCTCAAGAAGGAGGACAAGGGCAACCGATATCAGGCGCCTTTACTAAGTTTAATTTTGAAACTGGCTCTACTACCACCAGCGATACCCAATGGGACATTGCATTTAGAGGGACCACTATTATAGTCAATGGGGGCGTTTCTCTAGGTAATGAAGACGAGCCAGAAAGAACGGGTAATGCTGGTGCATATCTAACAACTGGAGCCCTATCTGAAATTACAACAGTGGAATTACCGCTCATTAAGGGAGATGGACCGGAGGAAACCGCCATACCTGCTGGAAGTGGCAATAGTTGGTATACCTATAATCCAACCACTCATTTAATAACCCCTACTCCTGGTAAGGTTATCGTCATTCAAACTCATGATGGAAGATTTGCTAAAATGGAAATTCTAAGTTACTATAAAGATGCCCCTGCTCAGCCAGATCCTTTTACCACTCCTTCGAAATATTATACATTCAATTACGTCTATCAACCTAATGAGGGAATAACCACCTTTTAATCCAATAGATAAGGAATAAACCTGCACTATTTCGAAAGGCTTTAAGGAGTTACCTTAAAGCCTTTAATTATTCCGAAAGCTCACTTTTTATTGCCTAAAGTCCATTGTGAGTTCTTTATTTTAAAATAAAAAATAGGCAATAATTATCTATATACTTGATAGTTTTATTTTTTGCGCTTAATTTTAAATAGTCATAAGAATAATACTACATCCGGTATAAAATATAGCAACATGAAATGGATGGTATTATTTTTATTGGTTGGGGTTAGTTTTTCATTATCCTCCCAGACCTATGGCTTACATAATATTAGCTTAAAATCTGGCTATTTCGCAACGGTTGGTATTTCTGCAGAATGGGTATTTCCCTCCAATCATGGGGTAATTGGAACCTTCGGATATAGACTTCCAGGTGGGTGGCTTTCTATTGGCAACAATACTAGATTAGGGGGAACCATTGGATGGAGTTTCTCAAAAAAAATATTGAAAAATAAAAAAGATGGCTTGTCTTTCTATTCTTTTATTGGAACCTATGGAGCAGATGTTTCCTTTCCAAAAAAGTCAACTCCTTTTCCAAAGCACAAATGGTTTAGCTTTGGTTTACTAATAGGAGGAGGTGTTTCCTTGGATTGGAAAGTACTGCACTTTGCAATTAACTTTTTACCTGGTTATGAATGGTCTGGACAGCCTGAATGGCACTCCAACTGGTTTTTTTGGAAAGGAACTAGTTTGAGTGTAGGAATTAAATGGAACAATTAGTCCAATACTTTTAACAATATACGCTTATAGGTCGTCAAACTAGGAGTTCCAGAATCTTTAATTTCCATTATAATATGGTAGGTCTCTCCTGTCTTAGCCCCTTCAGGAATAATCACTACTGGATAAAAACTACCAATTTTTTCCATTTTAACTGGATTTTGATAAGTACCATTAGGCATTACCCACCATTATATATCTAGAGCATCTCCAACAGGGTCAGTGGCATGACCAAATAAGGGAACCTTTTGCTGTGGTATCACTTTAATCATCTTGAGAACATATAAGGAAGCATGGGGAAGAGATGATTGGCTAACTCATAAGAATGGGTAGTTGCTCAAATCATTCTCGAAGCAAAACCATTTTTTTCCCACTACCATCTCCTTTCCAATGGAAACCACTAATGGCATAAATTAATCCTTCAATTGACATTTCATTGCTATACAATAAAAATCTAATTAAAGAATTTTGATCGTCTAATTCAGAATAAGCAATAATAATTTTTGGTTTATTTCCTAAAGAGATATGT
>JBEAPR010000099.1:0-4205 GCA_041164265.1 Bacteroidota bacterium
CATTGACTTACCAGATGGTATAACTGCCATTAGTTTCAAGGGTCCTGGTTTAGTGGATACCCTTAATGGGATTATTGATCCTTGTAAAATTGAAGGTAGTGGACCGCATATAGTTGAAATGATTGGTTATGGGCCATCGGGATGCCTAGATACGGTACAGTTGGATATTGGGTTATGTTCAGAAGGTGGAAGTGTGGCTTGTCTGCGTAATTTTTCAGTGCCATTGGATGAAAATTGTTCCGCTACCTTGGATAAGTGTACCGTCTTAGAGGGCAATTGTATTTTGGGGTTAGATGTTCAATTGGGTCCCATCAGGATTTATGTTTCCCCTGATGCTAACCTTCTTTCTAGATTGGATACCGTAACTCCTGAAGATGCCACGGTCCAAGGGGCTGGGGAATATTATTACGGGGTTTATTACCAAACGATTTCAAAAGATTGGGAGCTGTATTGCTGGGGTAATTTTTTTGCTGAAGATTATGCGGATGCTCCTTTCATTGGCTGGCAATACGAGGATACTATATTTCAGCAGCATGGTGGTTATCGGCCGGTTAGTCATGTGTTGCAAAGTGGCACTTTGATGATTCAACCGAATCAGCCTGCTTTTCAACCGCGTCAATGGACTTGTTGGCAAGAGATACAGCAGTTGGGTGATACCAATTATTGGGTTAGCGACGACTCATACTATTGGGATACTCTTACGCTTAGAGCATCTGCCTCTGGTCCTGTTCAATTATTGGTTCAAGGTAAGGAAGAACCTTTTATTCCTATGTTAGCGGTTTTTGAAGGAAGTGTTCGCTCTTTTGAGGAACCTTGTTGGGGATTGATGGGGATTTCTACTCAACGAAATTGGACAGATCAAGATCACAGTGGCTTAATTGTTGATGTCAAGGAAGGACATGTATATACTTTGTTAATTTCTCATGCACGTACTTTGGATCCGGGAAATTATAATTACAGTTTAAACTTTATAGATTTAGGTGGAAGTTTGACGAGCCCTGAAATCAAAAGGGATACTTTTTGGTCCTACCATCAATTTTCAACTTTAGACAAAGATAGATTGATGCTGAGTAGCAGTCAACCAATAGTATTTCAAAATTATATAGGGGGTAATTATAACAATGCTCATTTGTATTTAGAAAAAGATTTTTCCGATGTTTCATCTCTAGATTCTGCTTGGTTTCATTTTGGGCAATCTTTACTGGGTAAGCAGGTTCAAAATATACCCTTGTACGAATGGGAAAATACTTTTCCAGATGGTTATTTTAGTGAGTTATTGTATAAGGATGTTTGGATGCCTTTATTGGTAGAGAATTGTGCCGACTATAATATCCGAGTGGCAGATGAAATATTACCGACAGGAGATTGTAATACTCAGATTATCAACCGTACTTATGTGGTCATGGGTCACCGCAATACGGAACTATTGAATGAGGCAATGATCGAAATCCATCTGAGGAAACCGACTTTGGAGGATGTTCATTGGCCGACATTGACCCGTACTTATGAATGCAGCGATTCTATTGAGGTGGATTACCCTTTTGTTTCCACTTATTTTGGTATAGTATCATTACAACCCCATGGTTCAGAATCAAAAGCAAAAGGTAATTTAGCTGTTACTTGGGAAGATGGTCCCGCGCTACCGGGATGTGGAGATAATTATTCTTTTTTTAGGAATTGGACCCTTTACGATTGGTGTAAACCTTCAGATATAGCTTATTGGTACCAGCTCATTAGGGTGGGCGATTATCAAGCTCCTATATTGGATACCACTCTATTGAAGGCTGAGATCATATCTGCTGGCTCGCAGTGTAAGGGGGAATTACGCATTTCAAAAGGAAGGGCAACAGACCAGTGCAGTGAAACCGAGGTCCTGCTTGAGTTAAAAAATCATAAGGAGGAGGTGGTGTTCACCTTCGGTAAAAATTTAGAATCGCAGGCCTTAACTGATTTGGAGGTAAAAGTTTCTGAAGAAGCTTTCGAAATTGACCATCTGGACTTGGGACAATACACGGTTACTTGGACGGCTGTTGATGCTTGTGGATGGTTGGATGTGCATGTTCAGCATATAGAACTTCTCGATGAAACTGGCCCTACCTGTTTGGTGGACGTTAATCGAGTAGTAACCATAGCGCATGAAGAACAAGTAGTTCGAGTTTCCGCAACCTCTATTGACGAGGGAAGTTACGATGATTGTGGCCCGGTATCTTTGCAAATCAGGCGATCTGAAAATTCGAGTGAGTGGACTGATTATATTCATTTGGATTGTTCGGATATTGGGATAGGCGTATCGGTAGACCTTCAAGTTACTGCTAATGGGGTATCAAGTGTATGTTCCACTAAAATTGAGATTGAAAACGGAATTCGTCCCTCCTGTACTGACGCTGACACCGTGCTAGTTGGATGCAATGATCTACCGATGAATGGACTTGATCTCCTTTTGGCCGATTTGATTATTTCGCAATGGGATACGGCCAATCAATGTATTTTGGAATACCCAAATGAAATTCTAACGGAATCCCAGATAGAAGGTTGTGGATTAGGCCAAATGAAGCGGTTTTACGAAGTATCTAACGACGCTATCAATTGGCGAGATACTTGTGTGGTAACCCTCCAATTCCAACCGTTGTGGAAATATAACTTGGTTTTTCCAGCGGATACCGTTTTGTATTGTCAAACCAACCAAGTGATGTCGCCTTTATTGGTAAACGAAGGATGTGGGCTGTTGACTCATCGGGTATCCTCTGAGTTGTTGGAGGGAGAAGGAGGGTGTGGATTAGAAATGAGGAGTTATAAAATCATCAATTGGTGTACTTACGTAGATAGTCTTTCTTTGCCTGCTATGCCTGTGCCTAGGTGGGACATCGATGGTGATGGAATGGCAGATGGATCCTCTCTTTCATTTCATAGTTGGGGGACTTGGGACCGAAATGACAAGGTTCTTTGGGCAGCTTCCAATCTGGAGGTTGAAAATAAAAAATTAGAGCTCAGTGCAGAAGATTATTACAGCCAATACAATCCGGGCTATTTTGAATATCATCAAATGGTTACTATTGTTGATACTACTCCACCGCATATTGAAGTCATTTCTAATGGATTAGTACCACTAGAGGCAGGAATGGATTTGAATTGCGAAAGTCCAGTAATTTTTTCCTTCCAACTGACGGATCAATGTGGAGTAAATCCGGGTGCTGTTAGTTTAAGGCGGCTCTCCATCGATGATGTTCCCCTTTCGGTTGAGGCGATTCAGGAAGAAGTGCAAGGAAATGGCGACGTCGTAAACGTGAAAGCTGATTTGGGATCTTTAGGCATTGGTACCTATACGATTAAATTGGAGGTTTCCGATGGATGCGGCAATATCAATCAGGTCAACCACCTTTTGGAGGTGGTCGATCGGTTAGAACCTTCACCTATTTGCATAGATGGGTTATCTGTTCAATTGACATCTGATTTAAACGGGGGGCAAACTGCTATTGTGTTAGCAGAAGATTTTATTCTAAACTATCCAATTGAGGACTGTTCAGGAACTATAGCTGATTTCTACATTACCTTTTTAAAAGATTCAATAGGTCAATCCAAAAATGAAGAGCAGATTGGGGAAGCAGATCATAAAGCTTTATTACTTAATTGTGAGCATAGGGGAAAAGTCCAAGTTGCTATAGTGGCTAAAGACCAAGCTAAAGAACCTAATATGGGTTATTGTATTACCACGGTTACGGTGACAGATGGGCAGGGGAATTGTACAGAGGATGCACAGTCTTTCGAGCTAGAAGGAAAAATTGGTACGGCGGACGGCGTGCCGTTAGAAGGTGTAGAGGTTATGGTATTCCATCAGAGGGAAAGCAATAATGATCAGAATAGCTCCCCTATTAACTCTGTACATACCTCCACAGATGGACGGTTTGAATTTAGTGGTCTTTCGGATGCCGAAGCGTATCAAATAGTCCCTCATAAATTGGAGCGAGATTACCTAAAGGGTATTTCTACATTGGATTTGGTGCTTATTTCTAAGCATGTTTTAGGTATTGTTCCCTTTGAAGATCCATATCAACTCCTTGCTGCTGATGTCAATAATTCTGGCAGTATTACGACTTTAGATATCGTTATATTGAGGCAAAATCTTTTATTAAAGCGATTTGATTTTGCTGGTAGTCCAAGCTGGAGATTCATATCCAAAGCTTCTATGCCCATTGGTACATCAAAGC
>JBEAPR010000100.1:0-20815 GCA_041164265.1 Bacteroidota bacterium
AAAAAGTTGGGAGTCCATTTCGCCGTAGAACCTATAATCAATGAACAGGGCGAAGAGGAATATGAGGTTAACGGAAAAGCCAATTGGAATAGTGTCCCTCATCTCGAGACGTATGAAGACCATCGCATGGCTATGGCTTTTGCTCCAATGGCGATGCTGAATCCCATCATTATCGAAGATCCTCAAGTCGTCGTCAAATCTTACCCTGAATTTTGGGAGGATTTAAAAAAATTAGATTTTGAGGTCATTCCCCAAGACTAATGATTTTAATTTCTACACGCTGGTTTAGCGTCCTTCCTTCCACTGTTTCATTAGAAGCTATTGGCATTCTTTTTCCGTAACCTTTATATAAAATTCTATAACCGGGAAGGCCCATTTTGACCAAAGAGGAGGCAACAGCTTTAGCTCGTTCTCTGGAGAGTTCATCACAATATTCCGTAGAGCATAAACCATTTGTATGTCCACCCACTTCAATAATTACCTTTTGATTATTATTAAGAAATTCAAATAACTCTGATAGCGTGTTTTCAGAATTGGCTGTCAAAATGGATTTATCCATTTCAAAGTATAAATTATCGAGTTTGATGGTTTGCCCTTCTGATAGTTCAGATGCTTTTACTTTACTGAGATTGGCAGAGGTGATTACGGATTTTTCTTGTTCTGCTGGTTTGGGATTATTAATTTTTGCTCTTTGCTGTGTTTGGGGTAGTGCTACTTCTTTAATTTCTTCTTTTTCAGTAACAGCTAATTCTATATCTTCAATTTCTTCCTCAGCTTCTGTTTGTTGTTGATTTTCCTCTTCTGGAATATCAGCAATTTGAATATTGGGTTGACAGGGTATGGGCACAATTGGAGACGCGTGGTCAACGAGAATATTTCCATTATAGGGAAAAAGCGTTGGGGTTTTGTAAAAAGCTTCTAATACAATATGGGAAAAATCTCCAGAAGGTTCAAATTTAAAATCATATCTAATCCAGGTCGAATTAGCTATTTCAGCCGTTTCTCCGAGTAAAAAATCTTTGTCGCAATACTCGTAACCTCCATATATCCTTAAGGTGGCTGGAGTAATATAGTTTATTCTTTTGTCCTCCTCTTCTCTACTTAAAGAAACGTACATTTCACTTTTAGCTAAGTAAATACTGAATTCGTAGCAATTGCCCTTTTTCATAGGCTCGCTAAGTCTCTGACCTACTGCTTCCCAAGTGTCATTTTCTCTGACTACCATTCCGAGATAAGTTTCCCCATCTTTGGCTTGGCGGGTAACCTTAAAAGTGGCATTGGGTTGTATATCGGGTGGCGTCTCTCCCATAAAACCACAATCTGTCCAAGCAAGGGGAGGTCTGGAGTGTCGAGGTAAATCCTCAAAGGAGGGATTAGATAGGGTAATCGTACGTTGCCCCAATGCGGTGAAATTAATGGTGGTGACTATAAGCAATAACCCAACTACAGACTCTTTCAGTCCAATCATAACCTCATTTTATTTGAAAGCGTTCAATCCGGTAATATCCATACCGGTAATGAGAAGATGAATATCATGGGTTCCTTCATAGGTGATTACTGATTCTAAGTTCATCATGTGTCTCATAATAGGATACTCATTGGTAATACCCATCCCACCGTGAATTTGCCTAGCTTCTCTGGCAATATTCAAGGCCATATCCACATTGTTTCTTTTAGCCATAGAAATTTGTGCGGCGGATGCTTGCCCTTTATTGGCCAAGGACCCTAATCGCCAACAAAGTAACTGGGCTTTGGTGATTTCAGTAATCATTTCGGCCAATTTTTTTTGAGTCAATTGAAAGGCCCCTATAGGTTGATCAAATTGAGTTCGCTCCAAACTATACCTAAGTGCGGAATCATAGCAATCCATAGCAGCACCAATGGCACCCCAAGCAATGCCGTATCTGGCTTTCGATAAACAAGAGAGGGGGCCTCGCAAACTATTGACTTCGGGTAATAACTGAGATTGAGGTACCCTAACATCTTCGAAGACCAATTCCCCAGTAACGGAAGCTCTAAGCGATAATTTTCCTTTTATTTCAGGAGCGGAAAACCCTCTACTATCAGCTTCTACAATTAGTCCTCTAATTTTTCCAGCTTCGTCTTTGGCCCAAACTACCGCTAAATCAGCAATGGGAGAATTGGTGATCCACATTTTTGCTCCATTGAGAATGTAGTGATCTCCATCTTTTACAATATTGGTGGTCATCCCCGAAGGATTAGAACCGTGATCGGGTTCCGTTAAACCAAAACATCCAATCAAATCGCCATTTCCTAAAGCTGGGAGATATTTTCTTTTTTGCTCTTCCGATCCGAATTTAAAAATAGGATACATCACCAAAGATCCTTGTACAGATGCCATCGATCTAATGCCTGAATCCCCCCTTTCCAATTCCTGCATAATAATACCATAGGCCATTTCATCCATTCCACCACCACCGTATTCTAGCGGCAAACTGGGACCAAAAGCTCCTATCTCAGCTAGTTCTTTAAATAAATGTTTAGGGGTAGTTCCCGCCTCAAAATGAGATTCAATGATTGGACTAACTGCTTGTTTGACCCAAGATCTAACAGCTTCTCTGGCTAATAGATGTTCTTCCGATAATAAGTCATCTATACCGTAATAATCGTGTCCTTGAAACTGATCTGTTTTAGTCGAAGCTTGATGAATATTCACTTCCATGATTATCTTCTTTTCAATTCCTCTTAATAATTAATGGTTAAAGGTAAAAGTATTATTCTACAGGGACAACGTTAATGTATCAACAATTTTTTAACAAAACTGCCTTTAGAGGTAAATAATCTGGCAAAGTACTCTCCTGCAGGATAAGAAGATACATCAATATCCTCCTCAACCGTTCCTGTCCCGGTAAATTTTTTGATTGGAATCCCATCCGCTGTTAAGATATCCATTTGCCATTTTTCTTGATTAATAAGATCCAGTTGAATGCTAATTTGTTCTGATGCAGGGTTGGGAAATATTTGCCAATTGATTTCTGACGAAGCAAGGTCATGAGATGCCGTGGTTGCACCCTGAAATACGAGTGTACCTCCAAATGGAAAGTTAGTGCATATCGGTTCCGAGCCTTCTTGAAATGCACAAGCGGTGGACTGTAATAAAGAGGCATCCAAAATTTCTATATCATCAACAATCCAACCAAAAGTTGAGTCTGGTGCTACGGTTTGCGATTCATCAGAACCAAATCTAAATCGTAAATAAATGGGCTGATTTTGATAAGCACTCAGATCAATTCTAACCTCCTCATACGTCCTACTTTCGCCTTGGTATCCTAGAGCAAATCCTTCATCAAACAGGTTAGGATTAATTTGAGAAGTATAACCTCCTTTAATAATCTCTTGCTCTAGCACTTTCCAATTAATTTGGTCATTAGATATTTCCAATCGACCTCCATCGTAAAAAGGTTCTGTTGCATATTGATGATAAAAGCGCATTATTGGATGGGGGCCTTCGATTATTATAGGTTCTTTCAATTGAAGTGTCTGGTCGTTTTCTCTAGGTAAATTAACAGCTCTCCATGCTTTTTTACCACTTTTAGGAGTGGTGGTGGATTTGAACCACTCTTCTTTTCCCGACAGGGGAATACTTTCCCAAAGTGGGAAAAATCCTTCCACATCATCTTTAAAAAGGACTCTTGAGGGAACTTCGGGTACAGCTGTTAATTCGTACTTTAAGTTCAACTTTTTTCCATTGGCAAGTTTGGGAACTTCAAAAATCAGTTGATTGTTTACCAAATTAATTTTTTCAACTCCTCTTCCTGAACCTTCCACATAGCTAGCGCCTTCAGGGATATTTTCTACTATTTTTAATTGCTCCGCATCAAACCCCTGGTGGTTTGTCACATTAATATTTGCCATTACAGTTTGTCCATAACCCGCCTCTAAATCAATATTCTTTTCAATTTTAATGGTGGTAATACATTCTGGTTTGGACTCAAAACCAGCTATTCCATCATGTCTATTATTATTATTTCGTTGCTGGGCATTCCAGCCTAATCCCCTTTTGGCAAATGTCTCCCAAATCAAACACTCATTTGCACCATTGTAGTTTAGAATATCGGCTGCGATGATAGCATCCCTAGCATCTAAAAGTCCAGGGTTACAATTTTGAAGTTTCATCCCGTCTATAATCAACTGTATCGCTCGGTTGTTGCCGCCATTTCCGTAAGTTAAATCAGGGTCATATCCGTATTTTTTTGAAAAGGCCCAGTACAAATCCCATAATATAGAGGTCCAAATTTCACCTAATTGATGGGGAGATTCTGTCCCCGGAATGTCATAAAAGGTTTGAGAATTGATATTGATATCAGTAGAGTATTTCTGGCGTCGAATCCCTCTTCCAAAGGCTGGTTCTCTGGTCAAAAAAGCCCCAATTGATCTTGGAAAAGTACCATCTTGAAAAGGATTGGTCAAAGCAAGTGCAAAAAAATCACTCCAGCCTTCTCCCATTTGTTCGTCATTAGTCAAACAATTGGAATTGGAAGGTCCTCCAGTCAATCTAATGGAAATTCCATGCACGTATTCATGAACGATTATTCCATTATCGAAATCGCTATCCAATAATATATCTTCATCTCCTGTCAGTTGAATGGAGGCTTCCACTCCTGCTTGAAGATAATTTTTAATTTTTTCCCCATCTGATTGGGTAATCATGATGACTGGGATGTCTACATTAGATCCTATGACTCCTGGAGCCATGGAAAGAAGCTGATCTTCATAATTGACAATGATAACTGCTATTGCGCCTCTCAGTTGAGCCTTGTAGGCTTTTTCCCCAAATTCACATTCCCCTCGGTCAATCATAGCAATTTTTCCCTTCACTTGGTTGGGGTCTATATATTGAGTGCAACCGAGAGAAGGTTGAACAGAAGTATCCCTAACCAGTACTATTGGACCACTCACTGGTTCTAATCTTACTTCTTTTCCAAAACTTGCCATTCTGGCTGTTAGAGATCCCGAAATTTCTGAAGGACTGTGTATGGTGAGCATTTTAGAAGTTCTGTTTCCCCAAAGGTACATTTGCATCTTTCCACGCATCCCATCCGGAGGGGCCGAAAAATTGGCATTGTTATATCCAGACCCATCTTGCGCATTGGCCATTACAGGGTCGTCTCCTAAACCTCCTCTTCCGTAATTGTTTTCTTGAAAATTTCCAGCCATTTCATCAAATCCATATCGGTAGCTAAAGTCATGGAGAAAATTATTCGCATAAAAAAGTTGGGTTACTGCCGCTTCTTGGATCACATGAGGTTCTAAATTCAAATCAAAGGGAAACCCAAAATAGTAATCCACTCCACCTGTAACGGTCAAACTATCCGGTTGGTCATTGGCATCCCTATCCAGAAAAGCATGGACATTATTGCCCCTCGTTTCAGTATACTCTGGGCCTAGATTACCATCTGTATCGTGCCAGCCATAAGGAGAAGCTTCATTCAAAGGCATATACACTATTTCCCTTTCCCCTAACAAAGGGTTTTCGATAGGAAGTGGAAAAACCAAGTACTGCGGTTCTGTTGAGGATGGTGGTAGTATTTGATCATGAATATGGGATGTCATACGTGGTCTATCATGGGGCAGCAAGGATTCTGAATTAGGTGAGGCGAAAGATTCATTTATCGGGGATATGGTTTTGCCTTTAGACTGAGACATTGAATCCGGAATTTTCAAGGACGAAGGGTTACAGTGCACTGTCCAACTATTTTGATGGATAATTTTCCCATCTTTAGCATCTAAGTAAAGATTCCAAAAATCATTACCTCCAATAGGTTCAATCGCTACTTGCCAGCTCGGAATGTATTCCCCCTTTTCATTCGGATATAATACCTTAGACAAAAAAATCGGTTGACTGGCTATTCCTTTACCAGAAGTAATCCATACATTTTTAGTTTGCTGCTGAAAGAGAAGTTCATTTTTATCGATTGGGATGTTCAGGTGTTGTCCTACTTTACTTAAAACAAGAGATTTTTGTTCGATTTGAAATAATGGATCCACGGCACCGGGAGTAAGGTTAAGTAAGTTTTTATTGGCATAGACTACTTCTCCTTCTTTTGAAAAGTGTACAGCAAAATGGGTATTTGCAATCTCATATCCTTGAAAGGTTTGGGTGAAATAAAGATGTACGGCTCCACTATGGGCATCTTGCACCGTATTTTTAAGTCTAAGTTGATAGGATTCCAAATAGGGGAGCTCCCATTCCTCTTGGTGATTTTCAAAATACTGAATAGCCTCTTTCAAGAATTGGGAAGATTGACCAAAGCTGGTCAAGGAGGCACATAAAATGAAAAGTAGGGGATGTATCTTTGCAAGCATTCGGAGTAAGTTTCTGTTAAACTAATAGTAAAAATTATGCCAGTTTCAAAAAACAACCTAGTATTTGGACGCCATCCGGTATTGGAAATCATTCATGCTGGTAACCCAATTGAAAAGATTTTACTCCAACAGGATATAAGGGGCGAATTTGAAAAAGAACTCAGGCATTTATGCAAGGCCCACCAAATCCCTATTCAGGTGGTGCCCAAAGAACGTATTAATAAAATTACCACCCAAAACCATCAAGGAGTCATCGCTTTTCTCTCTACCATCCGATACTATGATTTAAACGATGTTTTACCTCTTTTATTTGAAGGTAAACACCAACCAATAGTTATGGTTTTGGACGGAATCACCGATGTCAGAAATATGGGGGCCATTGCAAGAACCGCTGTAGGTGCCGGAGTTGGAGCACTGGTTGTGCCAGGCAAGAATACTGCCGCCATAAATGCAGAAACTATGAAAACCTCTGCTGGCGCTCTTGCCACCCTGCCAGTTTGCCGCCACCATAGTTTGGTCAACGCCATACAATTGTTAAAAGATTTTGGATTTTATATCTTAGCCAGCGATCTTAAAGCTAAGCATTCACTCGATAAAATCGATTTGAATAGACCGATAGCATTTATTCTTGGCTCTGAAGAAAAAGGAGTGAGTCCTTCTTTATTAAATGCTGCTAACGAGACTTTTCTACTCCAATTAAGAGGCCGAATAGATTCCTATAACGTTTCTGTGGCCGCAGGGATGATGCTCTACGAGGCTATGCGGCAACAAGAATAATTTTAAAGGTTACTTATTTTTCTGACCACTTCGTAAAGTCTAGTATACTCGTTAATCTCTTCTTCGAATGGATCGTATTCTAAGTGATTAGCCGATATCAATTTTAAAACATTAGTTTTATCGCCTAGCCTTTGAATATATTTGACCCAAACGGAACCATTATTTTTTACCGCATAAATCTTATTGTCTTTTAAAGCAGAAAGACTATTAATCTGTTTGCAAATGACAATGTCGCCATCCTGGATGATAGGCTCCATGCTATTTCCGTTAATGGGAAAAGCTACTAACCCGGTGCCACCGATCCCTGGAATACTGAAATATTCATTTTCCTCCTGAACAAAACTACCCGCATCTATTGATACACCAGCAAATGCCTCTGTGGAAGTGTATAATATATTTCCCGAGGTTTCTCCATATCTTTCAGATGAATGACTGTTAGCCTCTGGTCGATCTAAATCTATTCCAAACGGTACTCCTTTTCCATATAACATATAGGTCTCGTTAACACCGTATTCCTTACACAATGCTTTAATGTGGTGGTAATCTACACATCGCTTGTCATCGGGGTTCAAAAATGCCCTAATAATATGTCCATATGAGCGTTTGCCCAAAATTTTTTCAGCAAAATCACCTATTCCTCGGCCACCTCTATCATTAGATTTAATCTTCCCCATAGCTTCCAACTGCTGAAATACATTTCGAAATCTTTCGTTCAATACTAATCGATCATCTGGAATCATTGTGTTTTTTTTGCGCAATTTAAAACAAAAAATGTAATAAATCAAGTGAATTAAAATAAATGGTTGAAAAAATGTTTTTTATATTCTTTATTTTTGTTTGCTTTAAGCCAGATGGCGACCATCAATAAAGGATACTGGAATGGCAAAAAAAAGATCGCGAAATAAGCGTGGGCAATTGGAGTTAAACTTGGGGTTTGATGATGAAAGACTATCAAAAATAATGGGCATAGCATCTTGGTTTGCCGCACTATTCTTTTTTGCTTCCTTTTTCTCCTATCTTTTCACGTGGTCTAACGATCAAGATAAAGTACTAAATGTATCCGTCCAATGGCTCTTTAGTTCTGATGCAATTGTCAATAATTGGTTAGGCCGATTAGGTGCTGTAATCGCTCATATTTTCTTTTACAAAGGATTTGGTCTCGGTGCCTTTCTCTTGGTTTACGCCTTTTTACTATTAGGAATGAGTGGCGTTATGGGAAAACCGCTTAAAATATTTTACGGTAAGCTCAGGAATGCGTTAATTGGAATGATTTTCGCCTCCATTTTTTTAGCATTTGTTTTCGAAGAGTCCAGATTTCCTTGGGGTGGAGCTTTTGGACAATTTGTAGAAGGTTGGATGGGTAGTTTTATCGGAGATGCTGGCATGATTCTCTTCTTTTTTAGTTTGATAGCAGGCGTCTTGGTCTGGGTCCTCAATCCCAATTTCAACGATATTACCTTCCGTGCATTGGTCGAACAACTGAAAAACAAAATTTTCCCCAAAAGAACCCAATCCTTTACATTAGAACCCGACGAAGGAATAACTTTTCAACCAATGGAAGAGGAGGTACAACCTGTCAAAAAACCTTTTGCCGCACCTTCGGTAAAAACAGAAATAGCCTTAGAGGAATTGGAAGAAGAAACAGAGACTCCTTTTGAAACAGTTGAGACGGGAAAGAATCTCGAAGAGGTGGAAAAAATGGGCCAGGAAAATCCCACTCATTCCGCTCCGTATGACCCCACTTTGGATCTTTCCAATTATGTTTTTCCCGAAATCAAACTAATGAATGATTATTCGGATAAAAAGGTGGAAATCGATCGAGATGAATTGGAATCCAATAAGGACCAAATTATAGAAACGCTGCTAAATTATAAAATTGAGATTACCAAAATCAGGGCTACCATAGGGCCTACGGTAACCTTATACGAAATCATCCCTGCTGCAGGAGTTAGAATTTCAAAAATAAAAAATCTAGAAGATGACATCGCACTTAGTTTGGCCGCTTTAGGTATCCGAATAATCGCTCCAATACCCGGTAAGGGAACCATCGGTATCGAAGTGCCCAATAAAAAGAAACAGATTGTTTCTATGCGGGAAGTACTTAAAAGTGACCGTTTTAGTAAAGCTAAAATGGATTTGCCACTGGCTTTGGGTAAAACGATAAGCAATGAAGTGCTGGTAGCTGATTTGGCTAAAATGCCCCACCTTTTAGTCGCTGGAGCAACAGGCCAGGGAAAATCCGTTGGGGTGAACGCCATACTGATGTCTTTGTTGTATCGCAAACATCCGTCGCAAGTCAAACTTGTCTTAATTGATCCAAAAAAAGTAGAGCTCTTCCCATACGCCAGATTGGCCCAACATTTTTTAGCCTACCTTCCCGATCAGGAAGAACCCATTGTAACAGAAACCACCAGGGTAATTCATACGCTCAACTCGCTTTGTATTGAAATGGACACCCGATATGATTTGTTGAAAAAGGCATCCGCAAGAAATATCAGAGAATACAATGAGAAGTTTGTCGAAAGAAAATTAAACCCTGAAAAGGGGCATAAATTCCTTCCATTCATTGTTGTCATCATCGATGAGTTTGCCGACATGATCATGACTGCAGGTAAGGAGGTAGAATTACCCATTGGCCGTTTGGCCCAGCTTTCCAGAGCGGTGGGAATTCACTTAGTCATTGCTACACAGCGACCATCAGTAAATATCATCACTGGGGTCATTAAGGCCAATTTCCCAGCGAGAATTGCTTATAAAGTTTCCGCTAAGGTAGATTCCAGAACTATTTTAGATGCTGGAGGTGCGGATCAGTTAATCGGACATGGCGACATGTTGTTATCCGTTGGGGGGGATATGGTTCGCTTGCAAGGTGCTTTTGTAGATACGCCAGAGGTGGAACGAGTCATTGATCATATCAGTGAACAAAGAGGATTTCCCGAGCCTTATTACCTGCCTGAATTCCATGGAGAAGAATCTTCAGGTGCAACAGGAGGCCCTCTCAGAGCTGCAGACCTAGATGATATGTTTGAAGATGCCGCTCGATTAGTAGTCGGCAGTCAGCATGGATCTACTTCTATGATTCAGCGAAGACTTAAACTTGGCTACAATAGGGCTGGCAGAATAATGGACCAATTAGAAGCTATGGGAATAGTGGGTAGTGGTGAAGGTAGTAAAGCTAGAGAGGTATTGGTGTACGATGAAATGGAATTGAATAAGTTACTAGAAAACTTGAATTCTAATAAAAATCAATAAATAAATTCAAAAGGTTCAAAAGGAATAGCAGTATTCAAATGCCTCCTGTAAGTAAGGTGAATTCTATTTTTTTCAACTTCCATTTTACTGTACATACTGATGATTTCCTTATTGTGCGCCCGGATTCCTGCCAAGAACATTTCGGGGTATAATTTCACATTGCGCGGAGTAGATAAATGATCCAAAAGCAAAGCAAATATTCCTTTAGACTGATACGTTGGATGGATGCCAAATCCCATGCCTTTTGCAGCAAATTTTGAAGCCAGCTTTTTCTTCAATAAGAATAGTGGAGCAGTCCAAAAGTTGAGTTTGCCTTTGGCAAACTGTAAAAAAGGGTTGATATCTGGATATAGGGCTATAAAACCGGCGGGTTGCCCCTCAAAATATACAATGCAGGCTAATTCTTTATCAATAATAGGTTTGGCTTGCTGTAAAAATGCTATGATTTGGTGGGTTAATAAGGGCTTAAAGTGATCAAACTTGCTAAAAGAGGCATTGTATACGGTGACAAAGTCTTCCGCAAATTGATCAAGTTGTTGGTAATTGAGAGTTTTTATAGTTATCGGATATCGCTCTCGAATCCTTTGAGCAACAGCCTTCATCCTGTCAAATGGAATTTTATTTGAAATGCCTTTAAAGGTGATTATTTGCTCGAAAGGCAGGAATCCGTTTTCTTCAAAAAGTCGTTGGTAATAAATTGGATTATAATTTTCCTGGTATAAAGGGGGATAGAATCCATCTACTAGTAACCCCCAAAAGCGATCCCTTTCTCCAAAATTGACTGGTCCTTCTACTACATCAATATCAAATTCTTTTAAATAATTGAAAGCACTTTCAAATAAAGAAGTGGCAGCTCTAGAATCATCTATACATTCAAAAAAACCAATTCCACCTAAATTGTAATTTAAAGCCTTATTGCGTTTATGGTCCACAAACGCTGCTATCCTTCCAATAGGGAGACCTCGATCATTCAATAGTACAAACCTTTTGGCTGAACCTTCCAATAAGACCTTGTTAACAGCCACATCGAAAACTCCCTCTACCTCATGTTGCAAAGGAGCGATATAGTTGTTGTCTTTGGCATATAAATCAAATGGGAGCTGATGAAATAAATGCTTGGAATCTCGATTGGATACTTCTACAATCATGTATGTAAGGTTTCCTTCAAAACCACCCGGAATAAAAATAAGTTCGTTTTATAATCAATTAAAATACCTTTCTAAAAGTATAATGAACTCTTTCGACCTGGACTCCAAGATTCATGGTAGTATTTACCATCACTTCGTTGTTAGCTCTAATAGTAGCTAAGTAAACTTTTTGGTATTTATTAAAGATTTTTGGGGTTCCTAAAAAATCTATTAGAAGTGGATATACCCCCTTGGATTGATAATCTGGAACAATTCCAAAAGCTATCCCCTTGATATTTTTCTTAGCAGCTAATTTGAATCGCAATAAAAAAAGTAACCCCCTCCATCCACCGACTTTTCCATTTAAACCCTTTAGGTAGGGATTTAAGTCAGGCATTAATGTACAAAACCCCACCGGACGATCCCCATCGTATGCTATACAGCCCAAGTCAGGATCAATAAAAGGCTGAACAGCTTTCATTATCTTGAGTACCGTAGCGCTCTCCATTATCCTAAAATAGGGACTATTAAAAAAGGTTTGGTTGTATATTTCAGTGATATCTGCTGCCCATTGCTCCAACTTATCCCTAGTCAACTTTTTGAAAGTAATGGTAGATCGATTTTTAATTCTCCTTGCCAGAGCTCTAAATCTATCCATATGAACATCTTTCATTTGGGCACTTAAAGTCAATATTTTTTCAAAAGGCAAATAGTCGTGATTTTCAAAGAAAGCTCGGTAATACGGTGGGTGATAATTTTCTTGGAAAACTGGCGAATGGTTGAAACCTTCTGTGAGCAAGCCCCAATATTGATCTCGCTCTCCAAAATTGACCGGCCCATCTACTTGGTGAACCCCCTCCTTGATGAAAAAAGCTTCTATCGCATCAAATAGCATATCAGCTGCTTGACTGTTTTGAATACACTCAAAAAAACAAATCCCACCCTCCAGTATATCCTCTTGATTTCTTTTTACATATCCGCTAATTCTTCCTATCCCCGTTTTTCCATCTATTAAAACAAAGGCTTGAACGGCTGCACCTTCCTTAACTAATTTTTGATATCCATTTTCAATATCTGTGGTAAGAGGTGCAATCCAATAAGGATTTTTGCGATAGACCTGTTGAGGTACTGCGTGAAATATTTCCCAATCTTTTCTAGTATGTACTTTTTTTAAGGTGAATCCTTTTTCCATTCCATTTCAAAATTATATACCCTAACGATGGCAAAATAAAGTAAATAAATCTTTTATGGTAATTGAGCCAACAACCATTCTTTTTCCGTAAGGGGAGAAATATTTTCAATTTCTTGCCTAAGCTTTTGTATTTGTTCCTTTTGATAAGGATGGAGATTTAGAATTTTTTTGGTGAATTTGATAATATTGAGATAATTAGCCTTGTGATAGCCCATCACCTGCTTTCTCTGAATATAGGTCCTCATGCTATCGAGAAGAGATTCTAAAGCATCCTCTTCTTCCTTTTCAAAGTAAATTTTAATTAGCATGGTTTTGGCATTCAGTTGAAGTAGAATGTCATTAAAATCAGCGTAAATTAATAATCGCATGGCTTCATCATAGGAGCCACGTTCAAAATGAAGTTTCGCTAGGGAATAATCTACAATATTGTCTTTATGTTTTTTCTCTAGAAACTTCTGATAGTGCTCAATAAAATGGCTGGTCCAATCAAATTCTCCTAATCTCAAGCCTATTCTGGTAACATTCAAAAAAGTATATTGAGAGAGGATGCCATTTTCAATCAAGAGGTTGGTTTCAATCCCCTTTTTATATAATTCAAAAGCTTCTCGAATATATTTTTCCTCCCCAGCATTCATTTTTCCAATACAGTAATTGATGGCATGAAGAAAAATATCCCTTTTTTCCGATTCCGGAAATAATTCAATACTGCTTTGTATGGACTTTTTAAGTTGGGTAAAGTAAGATTCTTCTTCTGGGTGCAAAGAGCATTGGTAGATATAATAATAGATGGCTATTGCAGGAATATGTAATAGTTGGTTTTCACTCACATAGGATAAGATTTTATCCAGTAACCCCATTTCGTAATTGACCTTGAAAACCTTCTGGTGTGATTTCATGACACTACTCAATCGAAGTTTTTCTGCTATAAAATTAATTTCAAAGCTGTCCGACAGCTCCTGAAGATTCATTTCAGCAGTCCGCTGTTGGCGCTCCCGAAAATGAAATTCCTCTAATTGCAATTCATAAGCATTATCCAAATAATGGTTGTTTCGAAAGGGGAATTTTTCATGGCTGCTTGTAGCCAATCGAATACTTCTTCTAAAAGGTTTATCTAAATTTAATTTACGGTACACTCTGGCAAGTATCAATCGTTCTCCTACTTCATCGGATTTCATCTCTTTAAAGACCAAATAATCTTCAATAGCCTTCATTAGAAAAAAGATGGTTTGCCTCAATTTGGCATCATCAAATGGAGTCTTGGGAAAAATCTTCTTATGTACCTTTTCTTTTTGAAGTTGTTGTTCATTCAGTAATCGATTTCCACTAGTCAGGTATTCATACAAATCCAGCACATCTTCACGTTGATTATGTGAGGGAGACTGAAGCCACTTACGGATTTCTCGAATTTCTTTTTTATCAAAAGAATTTAATATAAAAATTAGTTGACTATTTTCCATTTTCTATCAACTATGAAAAAAATTAATATGATTCACAAGTTACTGAAAATAAATAATTTAAATATTAATATTGGAGAGTTTAAAATACTATACTAGGTGTTTTTGTTCAACAATCTTCAATTTTTGTAATTGTACAGCGAATAATTCTTAATCACTTTTGTAATGTCAACGGAAAGAAAACAAATCAATCGAGAGGCAATGAAATTTTTTAACAACTTTTTACAAGCTAACCTAAATGCTCAAAGAGCCATCCAGAGGATGTTGGTTATGGCTTTCAGTTGTGTATTTGCGATTGCCACTACTGCTCAGGGATGGGAGCTTAATTTTGGAGGAAATAGTTTGGACGAAGGTCAAGCTATAATAGCCACCCCTGATGGTGGATCATTGATTGTGGGATATGCTCAGCCTGTGGGCTTGGATTTGGATCAAGATATTTCTATTAATGCCATAAGAACCGATGTTGATGGTACAGTAATTTGGAATCAATTTTATGACGATGGATTTGACGAGTTAGCATTTGATGTAGCACAACTGAATGACGGAAATTTTGTAATCGTTGGATATATAAGGCCAACACAAGGTGCTAACACTGATATTTACTTGCTTAAGATTAATCCCTACGGGAAAAAATTATGGCATCGAGTACTGGGAGGTAGTTTTAACGACCAGGCTAAAGGGGTGGTTGCTTTACCAGATGGAGGATTTGCAATAACTGGTTTCACTTCTATAGATGGTAGTCAATCTCAGGTGCTGGTTAGCAGATTTACTACTGATGGAGAACAGGTGTGGCAACAAACTTTCGGTGGAGGTAAGGACGATGCAGGTGCAGCTATAGCAGCATCAGGTAATCAGTTATACATATTATCCAACTGGATCAATCCTAACGGTAGCGATTCAGACATCTATTTACACCAAATGAACCTTAGTGGTGAATTAGGATGGAATATTAAAAAGGGTTTAAGCAATGTAAAGGACTTAGGTAACGATTTAATCGTAACTCAAGATGGAAATTTATTAATTGCTGGAGAACAAGGCAATGTAGGACAAGCTTATTTATCAAAGCACACCTTAGATGGAGAGTTTTTATGGGAAAAGTCTTTTGGAGGTTCTTTAGGGGACGATGCAAAGGCGGTAGTGGAAGATCAGAATGGAAATTTCCTTATTACTGGAGCGGTTGAAACCTCTGAAATTAATGTGGATTTGCTTTTAGCGAAAACAGATAAAGAAGGAAATTTAATCTGGAGTAAAAATCACGGAAGAGTAGATCAATTTTTTGAAACTGGGAATGGTATAGCTATTAATGCCTTGACTGGACAGTATTTAATCAGCGGTTCTTTGGGGAGGTTCAGTAGTTTTGATAATGACATTCTTTTACTGAAGGCTGATGTAGCTGGAGAAATTCTGACTAACCATATTAAAGGAAGAGTATTTTTTGACGAAAATGGGGATTGTGGAGAGCAAACAAATGAAAAAGGATTGGCAGAATGGATAGTGGTGGCCGAAAAGGAGGGAGTCGAATATTTTGCGAGCACGAATGAACAGGGGTATTTTGACTTGAGAGTCGATACCGGATTTTATACCGTAGCAGTTATTTCGGCTAACGATCATTGGATGCCTTGCTTTGAAATGTATGATGTCTTTTTACAAGGTAGATATGAGGAGGAACAGGTCGATTTCTCTATTCAGCAGGCTAAAAATTGTCCTTACCCTGAGGTTCAGGTTAGCACTGTAAGTTTGACTGCTTGTACGTCGGTTAGTTATGAAATTAACTACTTAAACCACGGACCAGTTGTAGCTAATGACGCCTATGTAGAGGTAACTTTAGATGAAGAATTAACCTATTTATCTGGTGATCTTCCATATATAAAGGTAGAAGGAAATCAATATACTTTCAATGTAGGCACTATAGATCCTCTTGAAAAAGGAAGTTTCACTATCCATGTGACTGTTAACTGTCAGGGTATTTTGAATATGCAAGCGGTAAAAGTAACAGCTGAAATTTTTCCAAGTTCCGGCTGTGGTGAAATTCCTCAAGAATGGGATCAGTCTGATTTGAAAGTTGAAACTATTTGTGAAGGAGATAAGGTAGCATTTAGAGTAAGGAATACGGGAACTGGAAATATGCAGATGGCATCAAAGAGTTTTGTCATAGAAGACGACGTGATGTTTGCCGAAGAACCCATCCAACTGGAAAGTGAAAAGGACACTTTAATGCGGTTTGAAAAAAATGGGTCTACATATAGAATTATAGTAGAGCAACCAGCTTTTCACCCAGCAAGATCAATCACCACCATCGCATCAGAAGGATGTGTAACTGATGGACAGGAATACAGTACTGGAAAAATGCTCATGTTTCCCGAAGATGAAGAACAAAATAATATTGATATAGATGTAGAAGAAACTATCGACTCCGAAATAGCGACAATGAGAGGCTATCCCAAAGGCTACCAAGATTCTATCTTGGAAAACAAAACCGATATTACATACAAAATTGTGTTTCGCAACAATGGAGTCGATACTTTGGACAGAGTGGTAATCAGAGACACTTTATCTGAAAATCTAGACCTTACAACGTTGAGAGCAGGGGTAAGTAATTTCCCCTTCACGTTGGAGGTGATGGAAGAAAGAGTGGTAAAGATTACTTTCACTGATCTCAAATTATTACCAAATAGCAGCGCAGGAGCTGTCGAAGACAACTCCGGATTCGTGACTTTCTCGGTGTCCCAAAAGCCGGACTTACCCCCCGGAACGGTCATTGAAAATAGCGCTGCTATTTTTTACGGATTGAATGCACCTGAGCGCTCTAACAGCAAAAAATATATAGTGGGATCATTCCCAGGATTTGTCCAAATCACTACAAGCAGTAGCCAAATATTTTGGCCAGGAGTATCGGTAACAGTTATACCTAATCCATTTTTTGATCAAGCTATTATTGAAGTTAAGGGAGTGGACATGAAGGAAACATTACTTAATGTTTATGATGCTATGGGTAGATTGATTAGATCGCAAAAAAGCTATGGCAATCAAATTCAAATGAGCAGAGGCAATTTAACTTCAGGGTTGTATTTCTACCAATTATTAAATGAAAATGAATTAATAAATACAGGAAAAATTATAGTACGTTAATCTTAATCCCAAAGCAAGGTTTCCCGCTAAGTCGGGAAACCTATTTAAAAAAAAACAGTCTGAAACACTAAAAAATATCCCAAAAACTAGGTCGTTTTAATTTTCACGAGATTATGATTTGTTTCAATGAGGGCCGCATGAAAAGTCATGCGGCTTTTTTTATTTTCCAACCAACCAGCTTTTGGTTTGTTAGACGAACATGAAAAGCAAAGAACTTTCCGAGGAACAAATTGATCGAATTATTGAAATGGCTTGGGAAGACCGTACCCCTTTTGATGCGATAGAGGCCCAATTCGGGATACCTGAACGGGAGGTTATTCAGTTGATGAGAAGAGAAATGAAAAGGAGCAGTTGGAAACGCTGGAGGGCTCGAGTCCAAGGCAGAAAAACCAAACACCAATCTTTAGTAGGTGATGAAGTCAACAGATTTAAATCAAAAATGCAAAGGGCAATTTCTTTCAATAAAATTGCAAAGAAAAAATATTAACTAATTACCGCCTAAGTATTGAACCAAATAAGTCTCTGGCTTTTTGGTTTGATAAATAATACTGAAGAGCTCAGGATTATCTCTAACAACAGGAACTACAAATCTAGCAGTAGAGCTATATCCCAACTGGTCAATTACTATATAATCGGTTTTATTTTGCTCAATTAATCTGATGAACTCGTTTTGATCTGGGACTTGAGGGTACCCCAGCGCAGGTCCATCGTAAAACATGTGAAATATACCAGGTTTTCTGCAAGCTACAGGTGCTGAATTAGGCAAGTTGAATTTTGACCATTTTGCAACTTCCAAATAATTTTTGAATGCGGGTGGATAGTCTGCTTTTGAATAGGCCCTAAGGAACCTGATAGTAGGAAGTTCTAAGGGATTTTTTTGAACCCATCCGAAATTAAGAGCAAGTAAAATTCCAATAATTGGAACCGATAGAAAACTCCTATTAAATTGAAAATAATCACTAATAATTTGAGCTAAATAAATAATGCCAAATCCTAACAATAATAATAAAATGGGTATTAAACTTATCATAAATCTAATTCCAAACCAAACTTCCGGCCAAGCCAAAAGAATTGTAAAAGTTCCAACCACATAAAAAAGAAAAAAATCCCGATAACCTTTTAAAGTATTCCAACCTAGTAATATCATAAAAAGAATTCCAAATCCAGCAATCAAATGGCTAGTAGGAGGAAAAACATTGCTATTAACTTCCGGGAAGGATAATAATCCATGAGGTATTTCTTTACCTATATAACGATAAAAATTAGTTTCAATACGAGATAAAAACCCTCCTAAATCTAAATTTCCAAGTTCAGGTCTATAAGGATTAACTTTTAAAAGTTCAGCTAAATAGCCCCCTCCAACACCAACTATTTTATTACGAAGAAAGTACGGTAGAAAAAATAGAAAAGACCAAATCAAAAACCCAAATGCTAATTTTATTTTTTTTCTAACTAAAAAAAATAAAAAAGCAGCTCCAATAATAGGAAATGCTAAGGTTTTAATGTGAAAAGCAAGCATACCAATGAAAGCAAGTAGGATTAATTTCCAATCTGGCAAAATCGAATCTTTCCATTTTGCCTCGTTTTTCAGAAATAAGAATAGAAAAATCATATTACACACTACAAGTGCTATTTCACTCATAATTAGTGTACTGTATTTTAATAGATGAAAATTGGTAGCCAATAATAACGCTATGAAAAGAGATTCGATGATTTTTGTTCTATTAAAATTAAGGACTACAAAAAATCCAAGAATTACAGATGAAATATAAAAGAGTGTACTTAGACTCTTTATAAATAATAAATTCTTGGAAATCCACATAAAGGGGGCTATTATGAATGGATAACCAGGCGGAAAATGGGAATGAGGGGTCATTTCATTCCCAAAAGAATTTACATACCCTTTAAATTGACTGAGGACTTTTGCTAAAGAATAATACGAAGTATTGTCACCATTCATATCGATTTTTGAATCGAATACAAAAGTGCCAAGAACAATACTGACCATAGAAAGTAATATAATTGGTACACCTTTGACCCAAATATTTTGGTTGCTTTTTCTTTTCATAGGAAATAGAGTGTTTGACAAATCTAAAACATTTTTTTCCAAAAGTTTTTTATGTTTGGATTTTGATTGCTATTTGGAAACCTCTGTATGTTATTAATAATAGGATTATCTTCTACTATTTTGGCTTTAGCCCTTTTTTTTAAAAACGAAAATAGGAACTCTAACTTTTTAGCGGCATTTTTCTTTGTTCTAGGGCAGTTCAACTTTACCCATTACTATTCAGTGATTGATTTTGATCCTTACTGGGCAGCAGTTTTTTACAATCACTTCGCTCCTTTGTATTTGTGTGCCGGACCATTCTTGTACTTTTATATGCGTGGAACCATCAACGATGATTTCATATTCAAGAAATTAGATTGGTTACATTTTATACCAGCTTTAATTTTACTGTTGGCTATTGGAAATTATTATTTTATTCCATTAAAGGAAAAAATGGAGGTACTTTCCGAAATAAATGCCAACATCAAAAATTTCAATAGTGTAAAGTTTAATGTTTTATTTACCCACAAACAAGGATTCATTATCAGGGCATTGCATTTTGGAGCTTATGTGCTGTTTGCATTTGGATTTCTGGGAAAGTATGTCCTAAGAGCCAGAATAAATATCAAGGATGCGATACGCCATAATACGCTGATTAAGTGGTTGTTTTCTCTTTTGTTTTTTTTAATTGTAGTTATGATAGCCTACGGGTATTTTACTTTCAAGTTTGTATTAGATCCTTCTTTTTTAAAATCCGATTTGGCCAAAATAATTTTGAGTGTTTCAGGATTTGGACTTATTGTGCTGAACGGCATATTGTTCTTTTTGCCAACGGTACTTTATGGAAATATCACCGGAAATTTATTCAACCCATTCCTCCTAAACCGAACAGATTCTGAAGATGAAGTAGGTGTCATAAAACCTAATTCGTTCAAAGACGACCGAGAAACTCATTTATATTTTTTGGACTTAAAGCAAAAAATGGATGACTTGGTAGAGAGGGAGCAATTGTATAAGCATCAATTATTCTCAATAGAAATGATTGGACAAATGCTTAATGTACCAACTCACCATATCAGGATATGTCTCAAGGATTACCATAAAATGGGATTGGTAGAATACAGAAATACCAAAAAAATAGAAAGAGCGATATTTCTCATGAGCGAAGAAAGCAACAATCACCTAACTTTAGAAGCAATAGGAGAAGCATCTGGTTTCAACTCCAAATCTACTTTTTATGCGGTATTCAAGAAAATAAATGGAAAAACACCTCTTGAATATCTCAATAGTAGCGATAGCAACCCTTAACATAATCATTTAGGGACGGTATTCTTTCTATAGTATTAATTTTACGGAAATAATTTTTTATTAAAAAAATTTGTAATATTCAAGTGTTATGGTATTTTTGTCGTAAGTATCTATATACCAAAAACTAATTGGAACATTATTCTATCTTGAATATTGCTCCTTAATCCAAAACCGATGAAAAAATTAAGAGCTTTTAGAAAAG
>JBEAPR010000101.1:0-3116 GCA_041164265.1 Bacteroidota bacterium
CGCTAAATAACAAATTCCATTTTCATCTATGTATAAGTTATGGCAATTCTTAAGAATGGAAAAACCTGGTAGAGTAGGTGTCCAATTATAAGTCTCAACGGATTGGGGTAAGTTAGAAAGGTCGATCACTAGTAAACCGTCATCTGAGCCTGGCTGATCTGCGACTACATAAGCGTAATTTCCATAGGTTTTTAAGTCTCGCCAAACAGAATAATCGCCGGGAACAAAGGCAACGTGCTGTGGGTTTTCAGGGTTTTCTAAGCTCACAATAGAAACGCCTGTGGTCGTTCCGACTAAAGCGTATTCAATACCTGTACTATCTGTCCAACCCCAAACGTCATTTATTTCTTGTTGGTAAACTACCCTTGAACGGAGGGCCGTATTTAATTGGCCATATAAGTTGGTGGCCACAAAAAAACTAAGTATTAAAATTGCCTTTTGCATTAAATTCTTTTTATGTTGGTTTGATTGGGTACAACCGCTAAAGTAATTCTACTGGTGCAGGTCATTTCTCCTTTTGGATTGAATATTTCGATAGACCAAACTTGAATGGATCGTCCGATTCTCACCGGACGCACAATACCTTCTACAGTTTCCCCCTCTCTGGCTGGTTTGAGGTGATTGGCATTGATTTCTACCCCTACGGTCATTTGTTGGTTAGGATCTTCCAGAGAAATCAATCCCGCCACACTGCCTAATGTTTCTGCTAAAACCACAGATGCTCCACCATGTAAAATCCGGTAAGGTTGAACGGTTCTGGAATCAACTGGCATGGTAGCCTTGAGAAAGTCTGCCCCAATTTCCGTAAATACTATCCCCAAATGATGAGCTAAAGAATCTTTCGAACTATCATTGAGGGTATCTAAATCAATATTTTGTTTCCAAATCATATCCAAAAATAAGTTTTTTATAAAGTTAATTTAGGACCGTTTAGTCCAAGTTTGGATTTTTAAACGAATTTGTCCTATATAATCAGGTTCCTGTGTATTGATATTGATCCAATGAGATTGTGAACGCCTCCAGGTGATTTGTCTCTTGGCATACCTCCTGGTATTTTGCTTAATTTGTTCAACAGCTTCTACCACAGTGATTTGGCCATCTAAATATTCAAATAATTCTTGATAACCGACTGTTTGTAAGGCCTTCAAATTTTTGAGAGGATAAAAATTTTTGGCTTCTTCCAAGAGTCCTTGTTTCATCATTAAATCTACCCGCTCATTGATTCTTTGGTATAAAAGAGGACGATCTACATCCAACCAAAAATAGAGCAGCTGAAATGGACGTTGAGATTTGGAAGCAGTCAAAAAAGAGCTAAATGGTCGACCACTAGCCTCTTGTACACTCAGGGCCCGAATCAAGCGATGCGGATTTTGTAAATCAACTTTTTGGGCGTATTCTGGATCTCTTTTTACTAATAGCTCTGCAAGTGCTTTAATCCCATTGGAACGATACCAATCGATATAGTAATCTCGAATAGGTTCTGGTACATCCGGAAAGTCATCTAGGCCTTCGCAAAGCGCCTTAATATACATGGAAGAACCACCACAGAGGAACAGAACAGAATGATGTTCGAATAAGTCTTGGAGTTTTTCCAAACCTTCTCGCTCAAAATCTCCAGCACTATAGGGCTGTTTGACGGAAAGGATATCTATAAAATGATGGGGTACCTCTCGAAGCGCTTCTGGAGATTCTTTAGCAGTACCAATATCCATGCCTTTGTATAGCTGCCGACTATCAGCAGAGAGGATTTCAGATTGGAACGCCTTGGCCAAAATCCTGCAAGTAGCTGACTTGCCACTGGCTGTTGCACCACCTATGACCACTAGTAATTTATCCTCCATAACGTACAAAATTACAAAAGCATTTGTGTTAAATTTGTTCTTCAACCGCTTTATCTCATGTTTTATCAAATAGTCAAACCACTAACTAAAGTGGTGCTAAGGTTTTTCTTTAAGCATATTTATTGGGTAGATTATGAAAAAGTACCTAAAGGTAAACCTGTAATTTTTGCAGCTAACCATCCTACGGCATTTGTAGAACCATGTATTATGGCCTGTTTTGCCGACAGGCCCTTATATTTTTTAGTTAGAGGAGATTTTTTTAGAAAACCACTTTACGCCTTCTTTTTGAAAGGACTCCACATGCTGCCTATCTTTCGAAAAAAAGATGGAGGTTTCGGAGATTTGAAAAACAACCTCAAAACCTTTTCAGTTTGTTCCGAAGCGCTTGCGGAAGGAAAGACCATTATGATTCTCGCTGAGGGGTGTGCAGAAAACGAAAAGCGGTTACGTCCCATCCAAAAGGGAACGGGTAGGCTAGCGCTCTCCACCTTGATGGAGTACGGAGACTTAGATTTAACGGTAGTTCCCGTCGGAGTTAATTATTCTAACCCTCTTCGATGGCGTTCAGAGGTGATGATTAATTTTGGCGACCCCATTCCCGTTAAAGATTATCTGCCTTTATATTTGGATAATGCGGTATTGGCAGTCACCCAATTTACCCAAGATTTAGAAATTAAAATGAGGAAATTGGTATGGCATGTGGATGATGAAAAGTGGGATGAAAAGGTAGATCAATTGATTTATCTGCAGCAAAGTACGACTCCTCCGAGCAGCAGGTATTTTTCAAACAACCATTTGCCCTATCGGCAAGGGTTCCGGGCTATTGAAAAATGGAATCAACTAGGTGAAGAAATCAAAGAACAATTGTCAGATGGCATAGAGTTGTATTGGAATAAGTTAGGCCGAGGAAGGATTCAACCCCAGTTGGATTATTCCAATAAGTTTTCTTTCGGTCAATTCACCTTATTAGTAATTCTTGCACCCTTAGCGTTTATAGGATTTTTGGCAAATGCTATTCCGGCTTTTCTAGCCAAATATATATGTGATACCAAAGTCCATAATGAAACCTTTTATACGCCAGTTTTAATTGCCATAGGTACAGGGGTTTATTTCTTATTAAATTTAGGTTTTTTAGCAGTCGCTATTGCATTTCAACAATTTTGGTGGATAACCATTGTTCCAGTTTCCTGGCTAATGGGATTCGTTTTTCTTTACTGGTATGATCTTTGGACTGTATTTCAAAGTCAAAAAGAATGGCGACATGCCGATGAGACT
>JBEAPR010000102.1:0-4366 GCA_041164265.1 Bacteroidota bacterium
AACTTTGAATCCGGCCACTGAAGGTGCACTTTGGATCACTGCGATCGCATTTGACCCTATGGCATCGAATATTTGGTTGCGCCTATCGGCAAAATCTTTTGGGCTAAAATCGGATTGAAAATAGTGCTTGTCCTGAGCCGAAGTGCTAGGCAAGAAGAGGGATAAAAAGCAAAAGAAAAAGAAAAAACGCCTTACGATGTTCATATCGCTTTGTTTTGTTTGTTGATGGTTAAAACTTAAATTTAAGCATAATTTAATTAGATGAAACCAACTTCAAAAAATCAAATGGGCAGCTGGGCCTTACTTCTATTATTGATGGTTATCCCAACAGTGTCATGGACCAAAGATTCCTATCCTAAGAATCCAGCTATAGATGTCCTCCATTATACTTTTAAGATTCAATTATCAGATTTGCATGATACCATAGTGTGCAATACTACAGTTGACTTTAGAGCGATGGAGGCAGGGGTCGGCCAATTGCGATTGGATTTAATCAATGCCAAAAGTCAGCTGCAAGGCAAGGGAATGGAAGTAGAAGGGGTGGAGATGAGGGGCGTCAAACTGAAATACAGCCATGAGGGGGATGTTTTAATGGTAGATTTGCCCCAGCCTAGCCAAGTCAATGAACGCTTTCAAATAGTAGTTCGATACAGAGGGATTCCGGCTGAGGGACTGTATATAGGAATAAATAAATACGGAGATCGGACTTTTTTCAGTGACAACTGGCCTAACCGCACCCGCCATTGGTTAGCTACTGTTGATCATCCCTACGACAAAGCGAAATGTGAGTTTTATGTCACTGCTCCCGACCACTACCAAGTTGTATCCAATGGATTAAAAAAAGAAGAAACCAATTTAGATAACGGTTTAAAAATGACCCACTGGCTTCAATCTGTTCCCATAGCTACCTGGTTGTATGTATTAGGGGTGGCAGATTTTGCGGTTCAATATGTCGATGAATTCGATGGGAAGTCTATTCAAACTTGGGTATTTCGGCAAGATAGGGATGAGGGGTTCTTTGATTTTGCAACGCCAACCAAACAAGTCTTAGCATTCTACAGTGACTATATTGGGCCTTTTGCTTATGAAAAATTAGCTAACATTCAATCTAATAGTGTTAGTGGGGGTATGGAGGCTGCATCTGCAATCCTTTACAGTGCCAATTCGGTAGTTGGAGACCGCAATGAGCGATGGAGAAATGTTGTTATTCACGAAATTGCCCATCAGTGGTTTGGCAATGCCGTTACCGAATACGATTGGGATGATGTCTGGTTAAGTGAAGGATTTGCGACTTACTTTACCTTATTATTTATCGAGCACTACTATGGAAGGGACGCTTTCATCAAAGGGTTGGAAAGCAGCCAACGCCGAGTCAATGCGTTCCACGAAAAATTTCCCGACTATACTATTGTGCACAACAATCTGAGCGATATGAGTCAGGTGACTACTTCTCAAACCTATCAAAAGGGGAGCTGGGTACTTCACATGCTTAGAGGGGTGTTGGGAACTGAGGTGTTTTGGAAGGGCATTCGGCAATACTATCATACCTATATGAATGGCCATGCTAGCACTGCTGATTTTCAACGCATAATGGAAGAAGTATCTGGAGTGGATCTATCCGTTTTTTTTCAACAATGGCTGTACCGTGGAGGAGAATTGATGGTGGAGGGAGAATGGGAATATGCTCCCAGCAAGGGGGAGGTGCATATTGAATTGCAACAAATTCAATCAGGTGATTATGTGTTCGAGATGCCTATTGAGATTGCCTTAGAGGACCAAAATGGTCAACGCGAGATTCGAGTTTTGACTCTCAATCAAAAAGAGCAAAGTTTTATTTTATCTGATTTAAAATCTGAACCATACCGGATGGTAATAGACCCCAATTATTGGGTATTGATGAAGGCTACTTTGAAAAAACGACAATAGAATTATTCAATTAGTTCTATTCGGTAGTAAAATTGCCTGCCATCTTTAGTATCCTGAATGCGGTGTATTTTTAATACCTCTGAATATTTAAAATCAATTTCTTTCAGCAATTGCGATCGTTTATTGCGGGCACTGTTGTAGGATAAATCTCTGATGCCCAAACAGCTATCCAGTTCTATTTGATCGATGGAACTGTTCGCGTATTCTAGAAGTTCAGGGAATGGAAATTCTGAGAAAGCTTTTCCGATAGGTATGGTTTTAGAATTTTGTACCCGTCTATACCGCAAGAAAAAGAGTATAAGTGCTACAAAAATAATTCCTATTCCTGCGATGGTGCCGTGTTTTTTTTGTGGGGAGGTAAAAAGAGCTTTGGGTTTTTCGATTTTATTGAAAAGGTCTGCTAGGTTAAAAGTGGCGTATTTTACATATTGATTATCTAATAATTCGACGACATCTCCGTAGGAATAAATAACGAAAATATTTTCATTAAGAGTCTGTTTGTCAAGCTTAACGCTCAGGTCAGGTATATATTTATTTGCCAAATCTATATAACTCAAATTTTTTTTGTCCAGGATTCTTATCCCGTTTCCTGCCTGATTGATACCCAACATATAGTTTTCCGTTTCAAAAAAGGTAAACCAAAAATTCAACCACTCGTTGGAAAAAGTGACCTCCCATGGTTTGGTTATTTGTTTCAAGCTAGGGCCATTCAGGTCTATGGCATAAGGGGTTAGACCTTGATTGTATTGAACAGGTCCAGCCTTTTCATTTACTCGTTCTCGAATGAAGAAAAACAATTGATTATCTCTTAAAAAGGCCAACTCAAACATGCTTCGATGAACGGGAATCTTATCGCGGGTACTGAAGCTCAATTCCCATTCTCCCATTGATTCGTTGAAGTAGGTCAAATTCCCATTATTCTGCCAAAACCCCGTTCCACCGTAGGTATAAAATTGGTCTTTATAAAAGAAATTATAGGCACTGAAATTGTATCCGTGAAAATTCATGCGATACATATCTTCAAATATTCCTTCTTTATATTTGAAAAAATGATTCAAGCCAGAGACGTATAGATAAAATTGGTTCTGGTATTGGTGGATGGTCGCTTTCAATCCAATTTTATAAAACTTTTTCTTTTCTTGAATGACTTTTTCAGCTGCTTGGAGAATTTGTAGAAAGTCCGGCTCATTTATGGACGTTTTATGGCCCTTAAATTCAATGATTCGGCTGAAACCCAAAGGAAGAAGAAACACTGAAAACAAGAATATGCAGAATAGCCTTATTCGCATCATTGATTAAAAAGAAGGTGAATACAATTATAGCAAACAATTGTATTATTCAGTACTATAAAATCTTATTTATCCCTATTCCATGCTAGGGTTAAAGTTGAAGGAAATTGTACCTTTTAATTGGATATACCCAATAGGTCAAATACGAAAGCGTATTCTAAGGCAATTTCCTTTAATCGATCGAACCTTCCACTAGCCCCTCCGTGACCAGCATCCATATTGGTGCGAAGGAACAACCGATTGTCGTCGGTTTTAATTGTCCTCATTTTAGCTACCCATTTGGCTGGCTCCCAGTACTGTACCTGGCTATCGTGAAGTCCTGTTGTAACGAGTAAGTTTGGATATTCTTGGGCCGAAACATTATCATAAGGAGAATAAGATAACATGTAATCGTATTCCGACTTTATATTCGGGTTGCCCCATTCTAGCCATTCGAAGGTAGTTAGCGGAATGGACTCATCCAGCATGGTAGTGACTACATCTACAAAGGGAACTGCTGCTACCACGCCTTTATAAACTTCTGGAGCCATATTAACTACAGCTCCCATTAATAACCCACCTGCACTTCCTCCGGAAGCGAAAAGTTTATCTTTGGCCACGTAATCATGGTCTTGCAACCACATAGAACAGTCGATGAAATCGTAAAAAGTATTTTTCTTTTGCATCATTTTACCCTCTTCATACCAAGCACCACCCATTTCTTGTCCACCGCGTATGTGGGCGATGGCAAAAACAAATCCCCTATCTAAAAGGCTTAATCTGGTAGAACTGAATGTGGCTTCCATGGAATACCCATAGCTACCATACCCATATATCCACCCAGGTGCATTTCCATCTTTTTTAAAGCGGTCTTTTCGGTAAACTAATGACAAGGGAATCTCCTTACCATCTCTAGAAGGTACATAAATACGCTCCGTCTGATAATTATCAGATTGGAAGTCTCCCAGCACTGGTTGTTGCTTCTTAAGTAGTTTATCACCGGTGGTAACTTGGTAGTCGTACACAGAAGCAGGCGTGGTCATGGAGGTATAGTTGTACCTTACTAAAGGCGTATCGAAAGCAGGGTTATTGCCTAATCCCGCATAGTAAGCTGGCTCATCAAACTCTAATTTTTGCGTAGCTTGGGAATCTTCCCAAGGTTGGATATATAG
>JBEAPR010000103.1:0-5464 GCA_041164265.1 Bacteroidota bacterium
AGAATAATCGTAATAGCTTTGCACAGAGGCATTAGATCCTTCTTGGCTGCAAGAAAAACTACATGCTAAGACTAAGAGCAAAAAATATCTGGAAATCATAATGGTATTTATTAGGGTTAGAATTCCTACTAAAGTTATAAATAATTTTAATAGCTGTATTATATATAACCATCAACAAACGTAGGTATTAACTTACACCTCCTTGTTCAACACCGGTATGCTATAATTTTTAACCACGGCAATAGTTCGAACAGTAACGATAATCGTACAAGACAATACCGTTTTAAGTATCAAATTTAAACCCAATGCTTCCAAACCCAAATAAGCAGCAGCACCAATGATGCAGGCAGTAGCATAAATTTCTTTTCTAAAAATCAAGGGTATCTCATCACACAAAATATCCCTAATCGCTCCACCAAAGGTAGCGGTGATGACACCAAAAATGATTAAATACAGCCCATTCAAATGATGCTGCTGGGCCACCTGTAATCCATGTATGGTGAATAAACTGATACCTATGGTATCAAAAAGAAAAAGCATCTTCCGCAACCTGCCAAATTTGTTTTTTAACAAATAGGCAAGGAGGGAGCCTGCAAAAACCAGGTATAAATTAATGGGATCTGAAACCCATGCCACCTGGGTGCTAAGTAACATATCTCGAAGCGTTCCACCACCAAAAGCAGTAACAAAGGCAATGACGAAGGCTCCAAAAAAATCCAGCTTTTTATGCACCGCAGTAGTAAATCCACTAATGGCAAAAGCCAACGTCCCTAGATTACTCAACCATAAAATGATATCATCGAATTCCACTTGCCAAAGTTAATCCAAAAGCGAAAAAGAACTCAACAATTGGATGTGGTCATCCAAATATTCATATTGATATAGATGGTTATCTCCTACCATTAACAAATGCTCGTTAAGTGGAATAACATCGTAAGTCTGTATGTCTGCAAAATGATTGACCAACTTCAAGTCCAGGACATTAGCCTTATTGTACACCTTTAATCCTGCCTCCCCATCGCAAATGAAAATCAAATTATCTTTTATTCCTAATCCATAGGGGCCTTCCATAGCGTAGCTTTTCACTTCGAAGGGTTTTTTCAAATCGCTGATGTCAATAATATACAATCCACTTTCTGTAGCCCCGCAATCATTACCACCCCTTAGCGTCACATAGGCATATTGATCATCCACTACTACCGGGTCACAAGCCGTTCCATGCTGAAACTCAGAGACAAAATCAGGTTTTTCAGGAGTACTGATGTCGTAAATATACATCCCACTTCTACTGCCTAAAAACAAATGCTGGCCCCTGTTAAAAATAGTTTCAATATCAAAACCAGCGAAAACCGATTCCAAGACCTCCGGTTTTTCCAAATTACTGATTTTCACAATATTGATGTTGTGCCAATCTACTATATAGAGGTAGTCCCCTACCATCTTAAATCTAGCCAATGATCCACCTTCTCCAGTACCCCCTCCATTAGCACTTTCTGAGAAACTGTCAAAGGTGACTATATTGTCAATTCTACTTTGAATTTCATCTACCTTTCTTTCTTCTTTTACCAACTCCCAGCCCACAATTACTTCATTTTGATAATCAAAATCCCCATATTCCACCAAATCGGCTTCGAAGGGCCAAGGCGTATTATCTTGAAGAACACCCTCTAATCTAGTAACTAATCTTATGTTGTGAATATCAGTGATGTCCATAACTACCAAATCCCTTAAACAATCAGCGTAAAGGAAATTATCTTTTATGGATAAGTCCACATTACCAGGGATATTGATAAATCTTATTTTTTCAGGGTTCGAAGGGTCAGTATTGTCGATAACATGAATGCCTCGGTACAAATCATTAATGAATATGTAGTTCTGATAAGCATAAATTTTGCCAGAATTTTGAATGGGTTCCGGCAATAGAGCCGCCGTAGAAGCATGCAACTCATCAAGGGACATGGTAATGGGCTTGCCAACTAAAACTTCCTTGGTCTCTATTTCAGTGGACCATTGACAAGAGGCCAAGCTTAACCCCATGAATATTGCGACAATATAGATAGATCTGGTTTCCATAAAGGATTTTAATTTACAAACAAATCTATGCCAATTTAATCGAATAGGGTCTTTTAAAGGTTTTAATTAAAAGTTAAAGTAAATCATAACCAATTAATCTAATTCAAACAGTTTTTTGATTTGATCTTCGGAGAATCCTTGTTTGCGAAGCCGCTGAATCATTAATTTTTTTTCTGCTTTGCGACCTTTGATTAGACCTTCATTATAGGCTTCTTTTGCAGCTTCCTCCGCAGCCATCTTAATGGCTCCTTGAATATATTGGTTATCCATTAATTCTTGTTGCCAATCTTCTAATTGTTCTTTTGGCAATGTATTTATTCTAGACATATTCAATATTTTTTCAAAAATAGTTTGCCAAAAAACCGGCGGAACTTCTTTCAACTGACTACTATTTTTAAATAAAAATAACCAATTATCCAGTGACGAATTGGGATTTTTTGCCCTGATAAATAAATAGTTGAATCAAACTGACGCCAAAAGACGCGAATAATAGAAAATGCTTTACCTGAAAAAAATCAAATAAAAAACTATATTTAAAATTAATCTGCACCACAACTATTTATGTTTATTTTTTTCAACCCAACAGATTTGAACCTCCAAAAATCAAGAACGACTCTACACCTGAATAGTCCAAGGCCCTTCTGTATAACTAGGAGAATACCTTCGGTAAAAAAAGTAAATAGAATGAAACGAACCTCGCTTTTTATGGCGCTCCTCATTATGATAGGATGTGCCACACAGGAAAATGAAGCTCCTCAACCTAATATCATTATAATTTATGCCGACGACCTAGGCTATGGAGACGTAGGCGTGTATGGCGCCACGGCTTTACAGACACCCAATATGGATTTTCTGGGGAATGGAGGAATGGTATTCACCAATGGGTATGCTTCTTCTGCCACCTGCTCTCCATCTCGTTATGCCCTGCTCACCGGACGCTATCCATGGCGAAATGAGCGCGCTAAGATTTTGCCGGGTACGGCGCCCTTATTATTAGATACGGCAGAATTAACCATCCCTAAAGTTTTACAGCGCCAAGGGTATCACACAGGAATTGTTGGAAAGTGGCATCTGGGATTGGGCGATGGATCAGTGGATTGGAATACCCATATCTCCCCTGGCCCCAATGAAGTAGGATTCGATTATTCCTATATAATGGCTGCTACCCAGGATCGAGTTCCCACCGTATATATTGAAAATGGTTGGGTAAGAAATTTAGACCCCAACGATCCTATAGAAGTGAGCTATGAAGAAAATTTTCCCGGAGAACCCACAGCATTAACCCACCCCGAAATGCTCAAATTGAATTGGGATCATGGACACAACAACAGCATAGTGAACGGGATTCCTCGAATTGGATTTATGAAAGGTGGAGATACCGCCAAATGGGTGGATGAAAATATGGCAGATACGTTTTTGGTTCAGGCCCAAAATTATATCAGAACACATAAAGAAGAACCTTTTTTCCTGTTATACACCTTACAACAACCTCATGTGCCGAGAACGCCTCACGAGCGATTTGTTGGATCATCGGGATTGGGTCCCCGAGGAGATGTGATCGTCGAGGCCGATTGGTGTATAGGGGAGTTGCTGAAAACGTTGGAAGAGGAAGGACTTATGGAGCAAACGCTAATCATACTAACCAGCGATAATGGCCCAGTTCTAAACGATGGATATGTGGACGATGCCGTTGAAAAAAATGGCGATCATACTCCAGCAGGACCTTTAAGAGGAGGGAAGTACAGCTTATTTGAAGCAGGCACTCGGGTGCCCTTTATCACTTATTGGAAAGGAAATATTGCCCCAGGAACTTCCGATGCCTTGGTGTCTCAGATTGACTTGTTGACTTCGCTGGCCTCTTTGACAGGTAGCGAATTAAAAGGACCGGACAGCCAAAATAGATTGAATACCCTGACGGGAAAAGATACAAGTGGACGCGAGGAATTGGTTTTGGAAGCAACCACTCGTACGGCTTTTAGAAAAGGAGATTGGGTGTTGATTCCGCCATACCCCGGACCTGCTGTATCTTATTATGTCAATATTGAATTGGGTAATGACAAGGAATACGCTTTGTACAACCTTAAAGAAGATCTGGGTCAAACCAATAACTTGGCAGCTTCCCAGCCTGAAAAACTTAAGGAGATGATTCAAGCCTTCGAAGTCATTCGAGGCACCGAGTACGGGCAAGTGGAACCATTAGAATTAAAATAAAACGAAACCGTCGGCCGTTTGAAAATTGCTTTTTCTCCTATTTATAAGTACGAGTTACCCCAGGGACATCGATTTCCCATGGAGAAGTACGAATTGATTCCAGAACAATTGCTCTATGAAGGCAGTATCGAAGAAAGTCAGTTTTTCGAACCAACAGCCCTGCCTGATGAACAGATTCTGGGAACGCATACTTTGGAGTATCTCGGCAAACTGAATCAGTTGAACTTATCCAAGCGGGAAATACGAAATATTGGATTTCCAGTTAAAAGAGAATTGATTATTCGCGGCAAACATATAGCCAAGGGTACGCTGGATTGTGCGCTATTTGCTATGAAAGACGGAGTCGCTATGAATGTGGCTGGAGGAACCCACCATGCATTTGCAGATCGAGGAGAAGGTTTTTGTGTGTTTAACGACATCGCTCTAGCAGCTAATGTGCTACTCAGTCAGCAACTGGTAAAAAAAATTTTGATAGTTGACTTAGATGTGCACCAAGGGAATGGAACAGCCAAAATATTTGAAAAAGATCCAAGAGTTTTTACCTTTTCCATGCATGGAGCGAGAAATTACCCCACCCGAAAAGAGCAATCAGATCTAGATATCGGTTTGCCGGATCAAACAAATGACCAGCTCTACTTATCTACGTTGAAAGAAACGCTCCCCCGACTTATGGATGAAGTTCAGCCAGATTTTATTTTTTATTTGGCAGGAGTGGATGTTTTGGCGACCGATAAATTAGGGCGATTGGCATTAAGTATGGAAGGCTGCAAACAAAGGGATAGGTTGGTGCTTGAAACTTGCCATCGTAATCAAATTCCCGTGGCTATCAGTATGGGTGGTGGCTATTCAGAAAGACTCGCTCATATTGTCGAAGCCCATTGTAATACCTTTCGAGAAGCTATGCGATTGTATTTTTGATTTAAATACCAAAATTACCAAATCATGTTAATGGTTCCTAATATTTGATAAGAACCGCGACTCCTAATCGTCTTGGTGGTTTTAAGCAAGGGGCGTTCCGGCAATAAATCAATAAACTGGATTTACTTGATAGGTGTCGGTTCCTAATATTTGGCTATCCAAAAAATAAACTAGACTTATTTAATAATATTAATGGTCCCCGATGTCTGATACGAACCTGACTCGTAATCGTCTTGATAATCTAAAGAAAGATGGAAGATAT
>JBEAPR010000104.1:0-2840 GCA_041164265.1 Bacteroidota bacterium
TATAATATTCAACCATTAGCTGAAGTGTTTTTAGATCGGAGGTACGACACCAACGGTCGGCTCCTTTCCCGAAATGAAGAAGGTGCTGTAATTGCATCTAAAGAGGAAATTCTCCAGCAACTACAAGATTTTTGGTTCCGTGATGAAGTAGCTGTTGAAATGAGCCAATGGATAAAGCTCCAGGCAGATACTTTTTGTTTGCATGGCGATCATCTCGGCTGCGCCGAAGCAGCTCGAGCGATAAACGAATGGTATGAACGATTATCCAATTAAAATAATTCCCTATAGCGCTCATGCTTTGCTCATTCAGTGGCCAGAGCAAGTTGATGAGCGCCTCCTTCAGGATATTTTAGCCTTCAAAAACGCTTTACAGGAATCATTTCCCGATGCGTTATTAACCCCTTGTTATCATTCCCTGCTTTTAGTTTTTAGAAAACTTATAAAAGACATTCCTAGTATCATTGAATCTGTTTTAGCCCTTTATGATAATCGATTTTTTGAACCACTCAAACCGCAGATTTTTGAAGTAGTAGTTAATTACCAATCTGAAATCGCTATGGATTTAGAAGATATTTGCGAGGATTTAAGTATGAACATTAAAACTTTTATTGATTGGCATACCAGTGCATTATATACGGTCTATGGTTTAGGGTTCCTACCCGGTTTTATGTATCTGGGAGGACTTCCTGAAGCTATTCATTATCCGAGACATAAAAGTCCTCGGCTTAGGGTGCCAGCCGGTGCTGTGGGAATAGGGGGGCGTCAAACGGGTATTTATCCAATGGAAGCTCCGGGAGGATGGCAGTTAATTGGACATTCAGATTTCCAAGTTATAGATCGTAATGCTTCATTTACTTTTAAGGTGAAAGTAGGAGATAAAATTAAATTCGTTCCCCAATAAGAGTGTATGCTGGTTATTCTTCAACCCGGAAATTTTACTTCTCTGCAAGATCTTGGCAGATGGAAAATGCATGAATATGGAGTGCCTTTATCAGGCGCAATGGATCGAAATAGTGCTATTTTGGCAAATATGCTATTGAATAATTCAATAGAAGCGCCTGTGTTGGAATTTATTTTAGTGGGACCTAAAATTCAGTGGAAACAATCAGGTATGGCTGCGCTAACAGGTGGTAGATTTAATGTTCATAGCAATCAAACTGGTTTAGTTCCTTGGAATATGGCAGTTCATTTTGAGGAAAATGAAATTTGGAATTTCGGGCCTGTTAAAGAAGGTTTGAGAGGATACCTTGCGGTAAAAGGGGGGTTTCTCGGGACATCTTCTTTGGGCAGTTGTTCTATGTCTATGGGCGTGACAGAGCAAGTTGTTTTCAAAAAGAATGATTTAATTTCGTTTGGGAATACTCCTGAAGTGAAAACCGAACGGTATGCTCAAATTAAAGCAACCCCTTTGGACGAGAAAAAAATTTATGGATATAAAGGTCCAGAGTGGCATTTATGGGAGCAAACAGGTCTTGATTTGTTTCAAAAGGAATGGAGGCTGTCTAAAGACCACAACAGAATGGGGATAAGGTTAATGCCTTTTTCGCCTAGGCACAACCATTCTATCCTGACCTCCCCTGTTTTGCCGGGAACTGTTCAATGGACTCCTGCCGGCCAATTAATTGTCTTGATGAGGGAGGGTCAAACTACCGGAGGCTATCCAAGGATTTTTCAATTAACTGAATCCTCTATTAACATCTTGGCTCAAAAAAATACCGACGAAAAATTTTATTTTGTAGATCATCCATTAAACTTCAAAACTTAATAATGAAAGCTTTCTTACTATTCATTTTTACTGGCACTTTATTAAATGCTCAACCCAATTCATCACTAGTTTCCCTTTTCGAAGAATGGCGCTCTTTTGAACAACCTCCGCTTTATGAAGGTGCTCCAGATTATAGAAAAAGTACTTTTGACTCGAGGCAACCCCTTTTTGAAAGTCTGAAAGCCAAATTATTAGCTATGGATACCTCCCAGTGGCCTGTTGAAGATCGTATAGATTGGGAAATTATTCAGGCTGAGATGAACGGTTATGATTTCAATTACCGGGTATTAAAACCATGGGAAAGAGACCCCGCATTTTATCGAGTTATTTGGATGGATAGAAGCGATGTACCTGGACACGAAGGACCTACTCCTCACAATGTTATTGAAATATGGCAATATGAGTTTCCCTTATCTGCTAGTGATGGGAAGGTTTTGATCGATCAATTGAATTCTGTTCCCAATTTTTATCAACAAGCGAGAATTAATTTAACAGGTAATGCAAAAGAACTCTGGATGGCAGGTATTCGGGATATCCAATTTCAAGTCAATGATTTAGAAACCCTTCGGAATTATCCTGGGGTAGTATATGATGAATTACTATTACAAGCTATTCAACAAAGTATAATAGCATCGGAATCTCTTATAGAATGGTTGACCACTGAAGGGGCTTCAAAGACGGGGCCTTCAGGTATAGGGAAAGAAAATTATACGTGGTACCAACAAAATGTTCATTTAGTTCCCTTAACTTGGGAAGAGGAGGTGCTTTTACTCAAGAGAGAATTAGTCCGAGCCTGGTCCGCACTTAAATTGGAGGAACATCGAAATCGTAATTTGCCTCCTTTAATGCCTGCAGCTAATGAAGAGGAATATCAAACAAGAGCGGAGGAATCAGTCCGAAGTTTGATTGATTTTTTAGACCAGCATGATATCGTAACGGTAAAAGATTATTTTGAACCTGCGCTAAGGGAACACTTAGGAAAATTTGTTCCGGTTGACAAAAGAAACTTTTTCTGGATTACTGCACATCATGACCAACGTCCTCTATATTCTCATTTTTACCATTGGTTTGAGTT
>JBEAPR010000105.1:0-5666 GCA_041164265.1 Bacteroidota bacterium
AGACGATATTAAATTAAATTTTCCAATACCAACTATCTATCCAGATAGTGCTCGAATTAAAGAATCTAACGTGAATCTTTATTCGTCTTTCAACCCAACTGTAAGCTCTTTCCAAAGCATATCTTTTAGTTGGGTAAGATTCAAACCAGTGACTGCAGAAATAAAAATATGAGGAATTTCAGTTGGAATGTCGGGAGCTAGCATTTCCTGGAGGTCTTCATCGATTAAATCACCCTTAGTGATAGCTAATATTCTAGGCTTAAATAATAACTCTTCATTAAACTCCTTCAATTCATTAACTAGAATCTGGTATTGTTCCCCGATATGGTCCGCATCAGAAGGAACCATAAATAACAAAACTGCATTTCTTTCAATATGCTTTAAAAATCGATGACCCAAACCTTTCCCTAAATGCGCATTTTCAATAATTCCAGGAATATCTGCCATAATGAAGGAACGTCCATCCCTATAATCTACTATTCCTAAATTGGGAACTAAGGTTGTAAATGCGTAATTGGCGATTTTAGGTTTAGCAGCAGTAATAGAAGCCAATAAAGTTGATTTTCCGGCATTTGGAAATCCTACCAAACCAACATCTGCCAGGACTTTTAATTCTAAAATTTTCCACTCCTCTTTCCCTTCTTCCCCAGGTTGAGCATACCTCGGAGATTGATGCACTGCAGATTTAAAATGCGCATTTCCCTTGCCTCCTCGACCTCCTGAAACTAATATTTTTTCCTCTCCATCTTGGTTGATTTCAAATGCCAATTCCCCCGTTTCCGCATCCTTAGCCACCGTACCTAAAGGAACATCTAAAATAACATCATCTCCATCAGCTCCAGTCATATTGTTTTTTCCACCATTTTGCCCAACCCCAGCAATCACGTGTTTTCTATATTTTAAAGACAATAAAGTCCACACGTTTCGATTTCCCCTCAAAATAATATGCCCTCCCCTGCCTCCATTTCCTCCATCTGGGCCACCCTTTGGCTCATACATAGCTCTATGAAAATGAACTGAGCCAGCTCCTCCCTTGCCTGATCGACAACATATTTTTACATAGTCTACAAAGTTTTGCTCAGCCATTATTTCTCATTGACTTTATTCTAAAATTTTTTTCTTATTATAGTGCCAACCTCCAGCACCATTACCCCTCTCCAATTCAAATAAATTAGAAACAAAACCATCTAATACCCATCTCTAAAAGGCTAATCTGCCTCTTATCCTACCCCGCCCACAAAACATTTGTCATCAAACTGCCCTCATCAATCAATAACATCCAACTCAAACGCAATTAGAATAAAACCAAACGATCCAACTCCTAACGCCCAAATTACAATCATCCTTACATCCTACCCCGCCCCCAAAACATTTGTCATCAAACTGCCTTCATCAATCAATAACATCCAACTCAAATTCAATTAAAATGGGGATCTGTCTTTAATAACAGTTCAAGCAAGTCCTATTCCTGTCCCCATATACAATATTTAGACACGCTTTGAATCAATAAATAGCTCCATGAAAATAAATGGAGTTTTTTACCCCAAAATCGAAGTTAATCGGGTAAAAATATCTTCAATAGCACCTACCCCATCAATTTTTTGAGCTTTATCTTGTTGGTGGTAATAATCAAAAACTGGCGTAGTTTCTTGTTTGTAGACATCTATACGTTTCTGGATTACCACTTCATCAGTATCATCTGGTCTTCCAGAAGTTTTACCTCGCTCTAATATCCTACTAATAATTTCATTATCAGGCACCTCAAGCATAATTAAATGTGTAATCGTTTGATTGAAGTCTGACAAAAGCTCATCTAATGCCATACACTGTGGCATAGTTCTAGGAAACCCATCAAAAATAAACCCTTTGACTCCCCGAGTATTTTCTACCTTATTCTTTAACATTCCTATGGTAACTTCATCAGGTACCAACTCACCCTTGGACATATATTTTTTTGCTTCCAGGCCCAAAGGGGTATCATTACCCATTTCGTATCTAAATAAATCACCAGTAGAAATGTGAGCCAATTGGTAATAGTCCACTAGCTTTTTAGCTTGCGTACCTTTTCCAGAACCTGGAGGTCCAAATAATATGAGATTAATCATTACTATTAGAAAATTATTGATTATTGAGAACCTGCAAGCTACAAAAATATAGTCAATTGCTCAATACATCTCTTGCACCAATAACCTTGGAACTCCAATATTTTGATTTGGAAATATTATCCATAGTAACCCCTGTCGATGTACTATGAACCACTTTAATACCTTCTGAATCGTTACTGACAACTAAGGATACATGAAAAACACGTCCTAATTTACTACGCTTAAAATACAGTAAATCTCCTGGAGATACCTTAGTTAAATTAATCTCCTTGCCCAATTTAGATTGCGATTCAGCAGTTGGAGGAAGGGCAATTTCAACAAATTTGAAAACATACTGCGTTAGTCCAGCACAATCAAAACCTCTTTTATCTTTACCCCCGTACCGATATGGAATACCCAATAATTGCTGTACCCCACTAACCACCTCTTTCCTGTCACTAGAAAGATCAGACCTAACTCCAGACTTAATAATTTTGGACGATCCAAAACTACACCCTACCAATAGTAAGAATAAAAGAAAATACTGGGGACCTAGATTTCTCATAGTTTAATTAGTGTATTGGGATTATACCCTAACTAACGAGAAAACTATTTGAGTATTGTTTTAAGGGTGTAAATAATTACTTAGCCTTAGCCGCCGCAGTTGCAGCACTTCTCATAGCTCTTGGTATTTCAATAGTAGCTACAGGTATACCAGGTGCATTCATAATTTCTACACCTTCATTGGCATCAATATCTCTAACCCTAATTGATTGACCTAATTCTAAAGAAGAAATATCAATTAAAACATGATCTACCAAATCTTTTGGCAAAGTTTTTACCTTAACCTTTCGAAGGTTTTGAATCAATTTACCCCCGATTCGCACCCCAGGAGATGTCCCTCTAAATCGAACAGGTAATTCAACCTTGATTGGAGTATCATCTATTAACCTTAAAAAGTCAATATGCATGATCTTGTCAGTAACCGGATGAAATTGCACCTCCTTAACGATAGACTTAACCTTTTTTCCTCCAATCTCCAACTCCGCAAGCTTGAAATCACCAGTGTATATTAAGTTTTTTACTTCTTTTCCTGTAGTGGTGAAATGTACTGGTTGGTCTCCTCCATATAGAACACAAGGGATTATTTCTGATCTTCTATCTGATTTTGAGGCTTTTTTTCCTAGTGTACCTCTTTCTTGACCTTGAACTGCAACGACATTCATGACGGTTCTCTTTTAATTTATTTTTTCGGTTTGCAAAGATAATTAAATTTTATTTCCAAACTATGTTTTTCTTATTCACTTACGAAAAGTTGTGAAATAGAAAGATTATCGTGCGTATGCATAATAGCCTTAGCAAATAATTCAGCAGTATGAATCACCTCAATTTTAGGAGAACTCCGCTTTAATGGAATGGTATCGCAAACCAGCAACTCTTCCAATTTAGAATTTTCAATATTCTCGTAAGCTTTTCCAGATAATATGGGATGGGTACAAATCGCTCTGACGCTTTTAGCGCCATTTTGAATCAAAACATCAGCTGCAGTGCACAAGGTTCCCGCTGTATCTACTAAATCGTCCACCAAAATAACATCTGCTCCATTCACATCTCCAATTACGGTCATCCCCGCCACTTGATTGGCTCTTTCTCTATGTTTGTCGCAGATAACCAGTCTGCTTTTGAATTCTTTGGCATAAATCCGAGCTCTCTTTACTCCGCCAACATCCGGAGCTGCGAAAACCATATTGGATATATGATCACCATACCGTCCTCGTAAATGCTTAAAGTAAAGATATTCAGCCTTTAAATGATCAACAGGTATGTCAAAAAATCCTTGAATCTGATCAGCGTGCAAATCCATAGTCATGACTCGCGTGGCACCAGCAGCTTGAAGCAAATTGGCCATCAATTTTGCACTAATCGGAACCCTGGGCTTGTCTTTTCGATCTTGTCGAGCATAGCCAAAATAAGGTATGATAGCACAAATATAGGCAGCAGAAGCTCTTTTGGCCGCATCTAGTAGAAGCAATAGTTCCATCAAATTTTCCGCAGGAGCAAATGTAGATTGAATAAAAAAAACATAAGAACCTCTAATAGATTCCTGAATCTCTGGATGAATTTCTCCATCACTGAACCTCTTAATATTTAGATTACCTAACTCTTTACCATAGTTTTCAGCTATTTCTTCCCCTAAATAATGAGAATTTGTACCGCTGAATAAATGGACTTTAACCTCTTGATTGATAGTGTTGGATTTATTTTTAGTTCCTTCTTTTTTCATTAATGAACAGCTTATTTTTTACGATTAGTAACAAAAAATACCAAATTTTCTAAAGAGTCTCTATAGATAGAAGGTTTGAAACTCCTTAATATTTCTATGGCTTCATCTCTGTATCGATGCATAGCAGTTTTTGCGTATTCCATTCCACCACTTTTCAAAACAAAATCAATAACCTCCTTTACTTTATTTGTGTCTTTGCTATTTTTCCTAATAATCTGAATGATTCTTTTTCTCTCCCCCTCACTAGATTGGTTTAACGCATAAATCAAGGGTAAAGTCATTTTCTTTTCTTTTATGTCAATACCCAACGGTTTACCAACATCCTCAGATCCAAAATCAAATAAATCATCCCTAATTTGAAAAGCAATCCCAATTTTTTCTCCAAAAACTCTCATTTTTTCAATCTCCTCTTCCGAAGCTCCTGCTGAAGCTGCTCCAGCACTACACGCACTGCCAATTAAAGACGCAGTTTTTTGTCTTATGATTTCATAATACACCTCCTCTTCAATGTCTAATTTACGGGCTTTCTCAATTTGAAGTAATTCCCCTTCACTCATAGATTTAACCGCCTCAGAGACGATTTCCAACAACAAATATTCTTTATTTTTTAAAGCCAACAACAAACCCTGAGACAGTAAATAATCTCCCACCAAAACGGCAATTTTATTCTTCCAAAGGGCATTTATAGAAAAAAAACCTCTCCTGATTAAAGAGTCATCAACTACATCATCATGCACTAAAGTAGCTGTATGCAATAGTTCAATTAAAGAGGCGGCCCTATGAGTGCCCTCTTGAACCTTGTCAATCATGCCAGCAGCTAAAAAGACAAAAACCGGACGTACTTGTTTACCCTTCCTCCTGACAATATAAAAAGTAATTTTATCCAGCAATGGGACCTTACTGCGCATAGCTTCCCTGAAATGCTGCTCAAAAGCTTCTAACTCTTGAGTTACCGGTGCCTTTATTGCATCCAGGGTAAGTGTCATGATTTGAATTTTAACTAGATTTCATTGAGGCGCAAAGTTAATGATTTAATCTAATCATGCTACCGCTATACCAAGCATGATTAAATTCTATTCTAAAATAGTACAAACCACCCACAAAATGAAGCCCCAAGGCGACGGGCCAAGTACTATTTCCCTTTCCCAAAATCCTTTGCTCCTGATAAACTACCTTTCCTTCATTATTATAAATAAAAAGATTTACAGGACGACTTTCTACCAGAGTAAAATCAAAATATGCCGTATTTTGAACAGGATTGGCCCTTAATGTAACGTCATCAAAAAATTGTTCTTGTG
>JBEAPR010000106.1:0-2600 GCA_041164265.1 Bacteroidota bacterium
TAAAAACATGGAACAACGGGTTGCTTCGCCTGGTGTTCCCGCCCTATACCCCACTGAAACAAAAGCTCGCCCAGTGGTCGATCAAGTGGTTGTAACCGGTAAATATTAGGGTCTAGGAGTCACTCTAAAGACACCTTTTGTTTCAACACCGATGTAGAAAGCTCCGTCAGGACCTTGGACCACACTGCGCACTCGCCCAATATCAGCCAATAACTTTAGGCGGCCAACTACTTTATCCCCATCCATATCGAGGTATTCTAAATACTGAAAGGACAATGAACCTACTAAAAGATCTCCTTTCCATTCTGGAAATAAAGGGCTGTCTATGTAGCACAAACTTGATGGGGCAATGGAGGGAACCCAATAATAGATGGGTTGCTCCATACCCACTTCTTCTGTTTTATCGGTGATCGGTGTTCCGCTGTAATTGATTCCATAAGTAATCACTGGCCAACCGTAATTGGCCCCTTTGCGCACAATATTTAATTCGTCTCCCCCTCTAGGCCCGTGCTCTGTATTCCATAATTCTTTTCGTTCAGGATGAAAGATCAACCCTTGAGGATTTCTGTGTCCAAAGGAATAAATAGCTTGTTTAGCTCCTGGCACACCGTACAAAGGATTGTCCTTAGGAATACTGCCGTCTTCGTTTAATCGATAAATCTTACCCCCATCCTTGGAAGTATCCTGTGGATTTATATCCTGCTCACCGCGTTCGCCGATGGAGAAATAAACTTTGCCTTTTCCATCCAAATAGATTCTTGATCCAAAGTGTTGCCCTTTAGTCGTATTAGGTGTCGCCTTATACAACGTCTGTACATCGACCAATTGATCGTTTTCCAAACGCGCACGAACTAAAGCTGTATGAGCTCCATTACCTCCCTCCGGAGAGGAAAGGGTCATGAAAATCAATGAGTTTTTCTGGAATTCTGGATGCACTGCTATGTCGAGCAACCCCCCCTGGCCTCTGGAATACACCTCCGGAACTCCCGAAATCTCCACCTTAGTCGATCCGTCAAACCGGTAGAGAATGCCGCTTCGATCGGTGATCAACAAATCTCCATTCGGTAAAAAAGCTAATCCCCAGGGGGTTTCTACACCCGTTACATAGGGAGTAGCCACGACTGGATCATTATCGGGAATGGTTACCTGATTGGGTTTGTCCTGAGCACAACTGATAAGTATGCCACCAAAAAAGAAACCGAACAATACACCTATTCTCATGAGATAATTTTTGTTTAAATATAGTAAGAAAACCAGTGTAAATTAATCGGAATGTCTATATTTGCCGACCTCGGGGTGTAGCGTAGCCCGGTTATCGCGCCGCGTTTGGGACGCGGAGGCCGCAGGTTCGAATCCTGCCACCCCGACCAAAATCCCTTATTTCAGGGAATTAACTAAAAAAACCTGTACGATCGTACAGGTTTTTTTTATGCTTGGCTTAGAATAAGTCCTCTAAAATACCGGCTAGCCGAACACCCGCCCATAAAAGTCGTTGCGTGACCACTTCCTTGTATTCATAGGTATATTCATAATAGAGATTGGCCTCCGCAGGGGTTTTTTCATAGAGTTTCGCGGCAATATCTTGTGACTCTTCTACCCAATCCAATACAGAAGTACTTTGCAACGATCGAACTTGTGCTTTAGTTATCCGAGGCAAATCTTGAGTCCACTCACTATACGACAGATCAAAATAATCGATTACCTCGGAGTCCCAAACTCGATGCAGGTTTGAATTACGTCCGAACCATTTCAATTTAATGTCGTTTCCTCCTTTATCCTCAGCCCTGCCTATGTGCAATGGCTGGTGCAGATCACCCACCAGGTGAACCAGCATCTTCAAGGCAAACTGACGGTCAGACTTAGGTAGCTTGGTATCTTTAATTTGAGCCACACAGCGATTAATGCCCTGTACTAAATCCCCTTGTACCGAGGCTTTTGCTGGATCATAGTCCGCTGACAAAGGCATGTTGATGTAATGCCAAGGGTCGAAGGACTTAAATCGTTCGTCAGATTTTATTTCATCCGCGTACGTGGATACCCAAGCCAGCGAATGACCATCCAAAAGTTCAACTATCTTTTTCTGGGCTTTTTTACTTAAATGTTGGGTGGCTACCGCGCCGACCACCCTATGACCTGTTTGGCCCCAATCTTCCGTGATGTTGCTGGGTAATGAAGCAGAAAAAACACTGAGTGGGTAGCATAATACCAGGGTGAGCTTGGCAAAGAGATTCATGACGAGAAATTTTTGTTAAAGATAGGGTAGTTCGTGCTGCGCATGGATGTTCATGGATGAAATTTTTACATTCTTGTCCAAGGAAAAAATGTATTTTTAAATTATGATATCGCACAAATTCTCTGGTCTATTAGGCCTCACTTTCCTCCTGCTCAGTCAGTGGACTATAGCACAAAATACTCAAAAAGTAACCGTATTTAAAATTGACAAACCCATTGTATTGGATGGATTTATCGATGAAGATGTATGGAAAAAAGCAGAAAGCGCACAAAATTTCTATCAATACTTCCCCACTGACTCACTACATGCTGCATTCGATACAAAAATTTCATTCCTGTATGATGAGGCCAATTTATATGTGGCCTTA
>JBEAPR010000107.1:0-2719 GCA_041164265.1 Bacteroidota bacterium
TGACCTTGGGTACAAGCTTTATGGCCTAAAGCAGACGCTAGAAAACTTTTACCGCAGCCTGTTGCCCCAGTTATGAGGATGGTTTCTCTTAACTTCCCCCCAATGGTTGGACAGTGAATTAAGTAAAATAAAATCTTAAATTTATTGTAAAATGAAAAAGCGAAAATTCAGTTCAGATTTCAAAGCCAAAGTAGTGTTAGAAGCTCTCAGTGAGCGTTATACGATTCAAGAGATAGCGCGTAAGCACGAGATTCATCCCTCCCAGATCACCTTATGGAAGAATCAATTTTTAAAGAATGCTTCTTCTGTTTTTGACAAGCCTAATAGCACCAGTAAAGATGGACAGCAGGATTTGGAAAAGCGATACCTTCAAACTATTGGTCAACAGAAAATGGAGATTGATTTTTTAAAGAAAGCCTTGTCATGAGTAAGTCGAAAAGGGAGCGCAAAGAACTCGTGAACAAGGCTAATCCGCTAAGTGTCAAAAGACAAGTAGAATTATTGGAATTGAGCCGCAGTAGTTATTATTATCAACCCAAGGGGGAGTCTGAATTGAATCTTCACTTGATGCGGAAGATTGATGAAGAGCATTTAGAAAAACCTTGGTTAGGAGTCCCTAGAATTACTGAATGGATTAGAAAAGATGTTGGCATACAGGTAAATCCAAAGAGAATTGAACGCTTGTTTAAATTACTAGAGATTTCAGCTATTTACCCTAAACCTAGAACTTCCAAAATGAGTAAAGGAGAGCATCATAAAGTATATCCATATTTATTAAGAAATAAAGTTATCCACTACCCGAATCAAGTATGGGCGATGGATATCACGTATGTTCCTACGCGGGGAGGATTTTTATACCTAAACGCCATTATAGATGTGCATAGTAGGTATATAGTAGGTTGGTCTCTATCGAACACTATGACAGCTGAATGGTGTCGGAATACTCTTAAAGAGGCCATAGAAAAATATGGAGAGCCAGAAATTGTTAATACAGATCAGGGAAGCCAATTTACTTCTAAAGAATTTTGCCAGTACCTCGAAGAAAGGTATCCAACTATGCAAATAAGTATGGATGGTAGAGGAAGAGCTATTGATAATATATTTATTGAACGATTTTGGCGAAGTGCCAAGTATGAGCATATTTACTTGAATCCAAGCGAAGATGGACTGACCTGCTATAAAGGAATATCCGATTACATGACTTATTACAATCAATCCAGGAGGCACCAGAGTTTAGGGTATGAAACACCGGGCAACATCTATTTCAAGGATATAAAATCAATAGCATGACCAAGACTTTACAAGGTAACATCCCACAAAGTGTGTAAATGCAAAAAGTTATTCTGGAATTTTTCGGCCCATCAAAAGGCCTGGAAAAATTACGGAAATAACTTTTTATGGATATCTTAACACATTTAAGTTATGAAAAAAGAAGCTGCATTTAACGAGGAGTTCCTTAAACAGTTTAAAAATGGAGAAGAACTCTACAGTTTTTTAGGACAGTTACAAAAGCGTGGCGTTGAGGCCATCTTAGAGGGTGAAATGGATAATCACCTTGGATATGAGAAACATGGCGAATCTACTGGCGATAACGTGCGCAATGGACATGGCAAGAAAAAGCTTCGAAATCAATACGGAGAAGTTGAAATCCAGGTACCTAGGGATAGGAATAGTTCCTTTGAACCAGTTCTTGTTCCAAAGCGAAAGAACATTGCAGATGGAGTAGAGAATATCATTATTTCTTTATATGCTAAAGGAATGAGTGTGAGCGATATTGGTGCTCAGATTAGTGAACTTTATAATTTTGATATCTCCACTTCAGCCATATCTAGAATTACTGAACGAGTCGCTCAGGATGTAACGATCTGGCAAAACAGGCCATTAGAATCCGTCTACTGTATAGTTTGGATGGATGGCATTGTATTTAAAGTTAGAGAAAACTCAAAAGTCATTGATAAAACTATTTATCTAGCTATTGGGCTTCGAACAGATGGGAAAAAGGAAGTTTTGGGACTTTGGTTAGGCACCAATGAATCCGCCTCTTTTTGGCTAAGCGTCCTAACAGATTTAAAAGCCAGAGGAGTGGAGGATATATTAATCACAGCTACAGACAATCAAAAAGGGTTTACTGAGGCTATTCAATCTGTATTTCCACTTTCTACCAAGCAAATCTGTATTGTTCACCAAATCCGTAATGCATGCCGATTTGTAGTTTGGAAAGACCGTAAAGCATTCACTGCCGATATGAAACGAATCTATACTGCACCCAACCGTGATGCAGCAAAGTTAGCCTTAGATCAACTGGAGGCTAGTTGGGGACAGAAATATTCCTATGCCATCAAAAGCTGGAGAGAAAATTGGGAAGAACTTACAGCCTTTTTGGACTTTCCCCTAGAGATTAGGAAAATTATCTACACCACAAATATCATTGAAAATTTGAACGGAAAAATTAGGAAATACACCAAAAATAAAATGTCATATCCAACCGATGAAGCTGTCATCAAATCAGTTTACTTGGCAATAATGGAGGCAACTAAAAAATGGACTATGCCCATCCGTGACTGGGGTATAATCCTCAACCAGTTTATGATTATATTTGATAACCGTTTAAAAATTTAAACAATCCGAAAGCTAACTTACACTCTTATCGGGATAGTGTCAGGGTTTATTTCAAAAATTATCCGGAATTGGACCACCTTTTATAATTCCTAATGCATAA
>JBEAPR010000108.1:0-33047 GCA_041164265.1 Bacteroidota bacterium
CAAATTTAGTATTTGAATATGGTGCATACTTATTGTTTCAAGCTTTGCAACCCAATGGCTTTCGAGCTGCTTGGCTCAACATCACCTATGACAATGCCCGAAATAGAGAAGAAACCATCAATACGGTGGGATTAGCGATAGAGGATAAAGAGGAAATGGCCCAAAAGAATCAAATGGAAGTTTGTGAATGCCAAGGTGTTGCATTCCAAAAAATGAATCAACAAAATGTAGAGCTTGTAAGTATTTTCCAGTTTTTAATAGGTAATGCTGATTGGGATATTCAAATGCTCAGAAACGTAGAATTATTTACCTATCCCAATACAGGAGAGATATTTGTTTTTCCCTACGATTTTGATTTTTCTGGATTTGTTAATCCCTCTTATGCCATTCCCAATACAGATTATGGACATGAATCAATCAAAGACCGAGTTTACCTAGGACCTAATTTAGGGATACAAGAAGTGAAAAAACTGGTGGATTATATCAGTTCCAAAGAAAATCTACTATATGAAATTATTGACAATTTACCTCTTGTCAAAAAAGTATATAAAAAAGAAAGAATTACCTATTTAGAAGAGGGAATAACCTACCTTAAAAATTTAGCATCCAACCAAAAACCTCTGGCCAATGGAACTACTTTGATGCATGTAGAAGATCAATAAGGATATTTCTTAAGCCAATTCTTTTTTAATTGGTCAAGGATACTTTTTTCTTTGGGATTTTCTCCTGGGTGGTAAAATATTTTTCCAGATAAAGCCTTCGGCAAAAATTCTTGTTGGACAAAGTTATCTGGATAGTCATGAGCATATTGATACCCCTTGCCGTAATTTAAATTTTTCATTAAAGTGGTGGGCGCATTTCTTAAATCAAGTGGAACTGGCTCTATACCTTCTTTGGCTATCCAATCTAATGCATGATCTATAGCTTGATAGGCGCTGTTGCTTTTAGGTGAAGTGGCTAAGTATATAGCTGTTTGACTAAGAATAATTCTAGCTTCAGGCATTCCGGTTACTAAAACAGCTTGAAAGGTAGATTCCGCTAAGAGAAGTGCGTTGGGATTCGCTAATCCAATATCCTCCGCAGCTGAAATGAGCATCCTTCTGGCGATGAATTTTATATCCTCACCACCTTCCAACATCCGAGCCAGCCAATATACAGCTGCATTAGGATCACTACCTCTTATAGATTTTATAAATGCAGAAGCTACATCGTAATGTATCTCTCCTTGTTTGTCGTAATCAACTATATTTTTTTGAATAGCTTTTTTGACCAATTCGTCATTAATCTCAATGGTTTTTGATGGAGAAATTTGAAAAATTAATTCAAGAATATTGTACAATTTTCTCGCATCACCATTAGAGAATTGAATGAGTGCTTTGGTTGATTGAATGCGCCAAATCTTACTTTTTAGCCACTCGTCTTGCTTCACAGCTTTATGTAACAAAAGAATTAATTGATCTTCATTTAGAGATTTTAAGACAAATATTTGACATCTGGAACGCAAGGCTGGGATGATTTCAAAGGAGGGATTTTCGGTTGTCGCTCCTATTAATGAAACGATGCCACGTTCAATTGCACCTAAAAGAGAATCTTGTTGAGTTTTATTAAAACGGTGGATTTCATCGATAAATAATACAGGAGAAGTTCCGTCAAAGAATTTGGCATCCTTAGCTTTCTGAATAACCTCACGGACATCCTTTACTCCGGAGTTAATGGCTGAAAGATTAAAAAATGGAGTTTTCAACTCCTTAGCAATTAATTGGGCTAATGTGGTTTTGCCGACGCCAGGAGGCCCCCAAAGAATAAAGGAGGGAATAGCCTTTTGCTCTAATGCCATAGCCAATACGGCTCCATTACCCACCAAATGATCTTGGCCAATATATTGCTTTAAATGAGAAGGACGCATTCGTTCAGCTAGAGGTTTCATGAAGCTTCCATTATAATTTTATTATGTTCTATTAATTGAACCAAATAGGTAATAGATTCTGGTCCTAAACAAAATAATAAGTCCAAAATTCCAGCATTTTCAATAAATCCATACCTTTCTTGGAAAACTTGAGAATAGGGTAGTGGAGTCCAAGAAATAGATTGTTTTTGTTGGCTTTTAAATAGATTTCTAAAATCCCGTTGTGCTTCTTCGGGAAATATAAATTCCTCAGTTTCAATAATATTTATAGAGAGTCCTAAGGTATTAATAATCAATCTGATAATTTTCTGATTAAAATCATATAGGTAGGGGGGTGGACGATGAAAAACTTCATGGACGAGGTCTTCATAGTGCAAAAAATAGGGGGCGTTACCATAAGCAGTCCGAATGGAACTCCAGTGAACTCTTGACCAATTTTCACTCCAATCAATTTTAACTTCTTTAATTGGGGACTGTTGGTGTTTTCCTTTTTCCAATGGCACACTTAAATGATGAATGCCATTGGCAGTTAAAATGGAGGTTTTATTTCGAAACCCACCTTTTTGGTAGTGTTCATTAGCTTCTAAAAATAAACTTCCGAAATGAATACCCAGCGCAAAAAAAGGAATAACTGGGAAGTATTGCGTTTCAATAATGGGGGGGGAGCGAAACAAACTTACCGGTAATTATGAATTTTGAAAAATTAAAAACAACAATACCAATAATGCCAAAGTCGATAAGGCAAAAATCATTAGTGTTCTTTTAGCTTGTAGTTGCTTGCGTTGCGCTATCTTTCTTTTTCGTTGTGAATTTCCCATGTTCTTTAATTTGTGGACAGTAATTTAGTAATTTCACTTCATTGCCAAATAATATTCTACAATTTTTTCATCTATAATGATGTCTTTTTGTTTAATGGGTTGTTTGAGGTATATCCCTTCTAATGTTCTGCATCTACTTAAAGCCACATAAGTCTGGCCATGTTCAAAAGCACCTCTGCCTAAATCTATGATAACGTGGTCAAATGTTTTGCCCTGCGATTTATGAATGGTTATCGCCCATGCTAATTTAATTGGAAATTGCTCAAAGGTTCCAATAGTCTTTGCCGCTATTTTTTCTGAGTCCTTTTCGTCAATTTCATATTTAATCATCTCCCATTTTGCAGGGGTTAATTCTATGGTTCTCCTTCCTTCACTATCATTTATTTTCACTTTAATTATAGAAGGAGATAATTCCTCAACTACCCCTAAGGTGCCATTGACAAATTGTTTATCGGGATCATTGCGGACAAACATGACTTGTGCATGTACTTTAAGTCTAAGACACTCATCAGCTGGTAAATAGTTATTTCCATATTCTCCGGTAGTTTTGGAAAGATATGTCGATTCCTCCATCTCTATTTCTCCTAATTTTTTTTGATTGATTGCCTGAGCTTTATGGTTAGTTGCTGTTAATGTGATGACATTAGATTCTATGGGAGCTACTGGACAATATCTAGCATTTAGCATTTCTAAATCTTCATAATCTATCCGATTAAGTCGGATGGAATCTAATAGTTTTAAAAAACTTTTTGACTCCTGCCGATATACTTTTTGAAGTTCTATGGTTTCATATTTAAATCCTTGAGTGATAACTTTTGAAGAAAAAAAGAAAGGAGTTGGGTATTTAGTAGTAAATATCTGCGCTTCTATTTCTGATGAAACTACAGGAGGAAGCTGGAAAAGATCACCAAAAAAAATAACTTGAACGCCTCCAAATGGTTCATAACGTTCTCTGTTAATTCTCATAGCATGATCTATATTATCTAATAAATCTGCTCTAACCATAGAAATTTCATCTATGATTAATACCTCTATTTTTTTAAATAAAGCTTTGTTTTTTCTTTTTCTAATTTGGCTTGGATCTAATAATTTGGGAGGAAAACCAAAAAAAGAATGGATGGTTTGTCCCTTTACATTGAGAGCTGCTACGCCAGTTGGTGCCAATACCACCACATTCTTTTCAGTGGTATTTCGAAATATTTGAAGTAAGGTAGACTTACCAGTACCTGCGCGCCCCGTAACAAAAATACTTTCTTTGGTGTTCTCTATCTTATCTAAAACATAGTTAAAATCTGAACTAAGCTCAATGGGGGCATAATTATTCAACAACTTGAGAGAATTTTGAGTTATGGAAGTTTTCAAATTTAAAAAATTTTCGGTTCACCAAGACAAATGTCTAATGAAGCTTGGTACCGATAGTGTTTTGCTTGGAGCATGGACCTCTTCTGTTGGTCCAGAAAAAGTTTTGGATATTGGAACAGGAACAGGAGTAATTGCATTGATTATTGCACAAAATAATCCAGAAGCCCTAGTAGATGGTGTGGAGATCGATTCGGATTCAGCTTCTCAAGCAACAGTTAATTTTAATCAATCCCCCTTCAGTGATAGACTGAGAGTAATTCATCAAGATATTCAATCATTCACCGAAAGTAAGGAGCAGTCATATGATTTATTAGTCTGTAATCCTCCATTTTTCACAGGTGGAACATTGTCTGAAATATCTAGTAGAAACGCTGCAAGGCATACCGTCAAAATGCCACATGCAGATTTAATTAATGCAGCAAGAAATTTACTTCACGAAAAGGGAAGACTTAACCTTATCCTACCGTATATAGAAGGTCTTAGGTTTGAAGAATTAGCTAGAAACTACGGATTTTACGTTAGAAAGATAACGGAAGTGTTCACCAAAGCTAACAAACCAGTCGAGCGTCTACTGATGTCATTTTCCAAAAAAGAAGGAACTATTGAAAAAGAATCTATAGCTATCCAGCATGATAGTGATCTTCGAAATGATTGGACAGATGAATACAAGGCTCTTACCCAGAATTTCTATCTCAACCTTTAAAATTTAACTTTTACACCAAGGTTTGGGTTTATACCATATCTATTGTAATACAACCAGCGTGCATTCTCGTTACCAGTTAAATTATTCACTTCTATATAAGAGGAAACCCGTGGACTGAATTGATATTCTAAATGCGCTGAAAGCTCCATAATTGGAAGCAAAAAGGCTTTTTCTATACCTCCTTTTAAATAGGGAATTCGACTGTATTGGTTAAGAAATAAAGAAGCGAGTAATTTTTGATCATTTGAAGTGTAGGTTAGACCTCCCTCTATTTCTATTCCAATCCTATGCCATGCAGCATCGTTATTGGCAGCATCAAAGGTTCGAGAAATAAATTTACCACTAAGACTAAAATTATCCTTAATTGGCATACTTCCACTGACCATTATGGTAATGGTCTTGATAGTATCAAATTGGACATTAAAACGAGGAAGGATATCTCCAGCAACCAAATTAAAAAGAGGTAATGCAGTTTCTGTCACATAGCTTATTTCTCCTTTATATGTTGTTTTTCCAATCGAGCCATGTGCTCTAGCATATATATTTAACATGTCATTGGGCTGTAATTGGATTCTCGTTTTTATAAATGGATTATATTGAGTCAAAGACCTTAGATTTTCCATAGTCCTTTTTCCATCAACTCCAATTTCCACAATTAAGCCTTTGGGGATGATCTGACTAGAAAGATTAAGAGATGGGTAAATTTTAACTTCTCCATTGGCTGGAATAATATTTACACCTGCTATAACTTTAAAAATTTGATGCCTAAAGGCAAAAGAGGGAGTGAAATTTATATAGGAAAGATTTTGATCGGTAGTATCCTTATACTGAATGGTTGCCCCGTCAAAGTGTATATCAACTGAATGTTTTTCTGCTATCCATTTCTCTATATGACCTGTAAATGATAAGCCTTGTTCTCTCGCTGCGTAATTGTCTTTTAGGTGATAAAAATTGGTGCGAAGGGAATAATCTAATTTTAAGTCATTTTCTTTGGCATTTGAAACAGAAAGTGAACCTTTAAGTGTTTGAAAGCTTTGAAAAACTTGTTCTGAAGGGAAATGGTCTATAGAAGCGGAATCTCCCGTGGTCCTAAATTGATAACCATAGTAATACAACCTTTCAATGGTATATCCTAACTGTCCCTTAATTACAATTGGACCAGTAAAATAAGTTCCAAATAGATGGCCCTCAGTCCAACTATTTTTTTGATTTTCAAATTCAGAATCATTATTCAATTGTAAATGATGGGCAGAAAATCCAATGGAATAATTTTCTGCACTTTTTCCTATTCCTAAATTCCCTTCAAAACCAGCGGGTAACATTCCTCCTATTTTTAGAAATGAATTATAAATTATAGGACTAGACTCTTTTTTTATGGCAAGTGGCCTAATAGCTGGTGGGGCATAACTAACTTGAATGGGTTTGGCAGATACATTATAATTCTGTGGAATAATGGAACTTTTGATTACCGGGAGCTCTGGCTGAAAATCTTTTTTTTCAGAGTCTTTTAACCTAACCTCAAAATCTTTAATTACATCTACCTTTTCAGTTGGTAAAGTTTGGGCATTCACCAAAAAAGGAGAGATTAAGAAAAAAAAGGAGATTATTTTTTTGTAGGCCATACTTGGTAGTTTTAGTTGCCGTTATTGGCATTGAAGGGGTCTTCTTCTTTATTATTTAAACGACTGCCTTTTTCTATTTTCTCGTTGATTTGCTCAAGTTTTTCTTGTGCAATACTAATGAGTTGATTATCCCCCTTATAATTTTCTAAAAGAGCTTCTAATGCTGCTCTCGAATTATAGAGGTCTCCTTGGATGGCAAAGATATCGGATAATAATATGACAGACTTCGCCACCCAATAAGGGTATGCAGAACTTTCCTTGTTTGCATTAATACACAACTCCTTTGCAGTGTCATATTGTTTGGATTGATAATAAATGGAGGCTTTCAAATATCGAGCCTCAGCAGTTTGCTCATTATCACTGTTGGCTATTAAATCTTCAAAATAATTTAAAGCTTCACTGTAGGCTCCTTCATCATAGGTTATTTTCCCTAGATAGAAATTGGCGGTATTCTTTTGGGTGATTTTTGCAGAGGGATGGTTAATTACCTTTTCTGCATACTGCCTTGCAATTTGCTGACTGGAATTTCTATAAGCAGATTGCATGGTTCCTAATTGGGCTTCAAATAAATCCTCGGGACTAGTAGCTATTGATTCAAGTGACTGATAATATGGTAAAGCTTTACCAAAATCTTGGGCATAGTTATAAGCAATTAACGCAGCTTTCTTTAAAGCTATCTGATAATAACTACTAGGTCCACGACTTACAACCTGATCATAGGAAGAAAGAGCTTGGTTAAACTCTTTTAAAATACTATGACTTTCTGCCTTGATAAAATGAGCTTTTAAAACAAAGGTTCCTTGAGGAAAATTATTTAGATAATTTGCGAATCCATTTATCGCACCTTTGTAGTCAGCATTCTCATATCTTATCTCAGCAGTTCTAAAATTGATAGAATCCCTCTTGTAATCATCTAAACTGTAACCAGGTAAATTTTCAATTAACTTGACATATTCATTGGGCTGACCAAGATCATAAATATATATTTCTTCTAAAGAGTTCAAAACTTGAGTTATTTCTCCCGGTTCTGGATTGTTTTTAAAAACCTCTTTATAGTAGGCAACAGATGCCTCTAATTGACCAAGATTATAACTGATTAGTCCCAGCCTTAATAATCCATCATTTGTTAGATTAGTTTTTCCCTTAAAGTCAAAAACTAATGTCCGTAAAGGAGATACTGCTTCTTGTAATTGACCGCTTTCTTGTAAAACTGCACCCAAACTGTATAAGGCATCAGGAACGTAAGGTGCATTGGGATAATTTTGAATGAGCGTTTTAAGTGCCCGTATTTTTTCATTATTTCTTCCCCTTAAGCCTTCAATAAGAGCTTTTTGGTAAATCGCATAAACAAAATCCCCTCTTTTTATTGCTATGGCTTGATCGTAAAACTTAACAGCATCAGCATACTGATTATTCTTAAAGTAAGCATCTCCTGTTTTTATCAGAACATCCCCTAGAATTTCTTCTTTTGTAAGGTTTCCATATTGCTCGTTATTTCGGCTTCTTATTAAATTAACTACTACCTGAAATTCCTTTATGGCAGTTTGGTAATTTTCTAACTTAAGATGGTTAAATCCGATTGCATATCGAGCAGTTACTTCGTGCACCCCATTAGGCAATTCGTTACTTACCCTACTATAAATTTTTAGAAACTGATTGAAATTTTGCAAACTCTCCTCATAGTTTTTATTGCGGTAAGCAATATCACCCATCCAAAAATAAGTCACCGCTTGGGTTAGGGCAGTGCCAGGATAATTTAAAGCTTCTTTGAAAAGCTGAAGAGCATTGTTTAAATCTCCTCCTTGTAAGATTTGCAAGGCACGATATACCAATACTTGGTGAAGGGATTGTAATAATTCATTATTTTTATTAGAAATTCCTTTAAGTACTTCAATTGCCTTTTGATAATTTTTTGTGTTCAACAGAATGACCCCAATTAATTTCATGCTTTCTTCATAGAAAGGAGAATCCTCTTGGATAGTCTGTAAGGCTATTAAAGCTTCATTAGGGTCGTTAAGTTCATAAGATAATTTACCGTAATTAAAGGTAGCTTCTTCAGTTATTTGTAGGTCGTAGGTCTGTTTTTTTACTAATGCTAAAGCTGATTTTGCTGATAATTTATCTCCCGTTTTAAGGTAACAATCTGCTAAATAGAAAAGGGCATTTTGACCCATTAGAGAATTAAGGTTGGCCAATTCTTTAAAACTTGTTATTGCCTTTTCCCAGTGGCTTGTTTGATATTGAGTGAATCCAAGCTGGTAAAATTCCTCTTCTTTAAGACTAGCTTTTTCACTGGCATAATACTCCAAATAGGGTAGTGCCTCTGAATATTTTTTTTGTTCGAATAGGGATTGTCCTATGAGTTGATGAATTTCAGATTTATTTCGAAGACCTCTTTTATCTAAAATAGGAACGGCATAGGAAGCCAACTCTTCGTATCTGTTTTGAGCAAAATATATTTGACTTATATAATAAGGAATATAAGCATCATAGAGACCATCAGACTCAGCTACTCTCAATGGGGCAATGGCACGATCGTAGTCACCATTGTAAAAGTGACATAACCCCTGATAATAGTTTGCCGCATAATAATGCTTTCCTGGAACAGAGGCTAATCGGCTAAATTTATTCAAAGAGGCATTAAAATCCTTTAAGATAAATAAGCTGTATGCCTGATTCAATTCAATTTGCTCAACAACATCTTTTGGCAATTGATTGGATTGGATTCTCCCGTAATACGACAACGCTTCCCGATATTTGGATTCTTTAAAATAATAATCCGCGATGGCTCTATAGGTATTATCAGCATAAGCACTTGGGATAAAATTTTTAGCACTGCTTGCGGCTGAGGATATTGCTTGTACTCCAAACAAATTAATTTTTGATAAAACGCTGTAATATTCCATAGTGGATTTTTCCTCAGCAGTCAACTCTTCAGATTCCACTCGGGCAAAGGAAGCCAAAGCTTGTTCATATAGCCCATTTTCAAAAAAGGAAAGCCCCCGATTATAGGGTTGTATGTCTTGGGAAATAGCAAAATTTTCTTGAGCAAGACCTACAGCGTAGGCGTGCCAAAAAATTAATAATCCTAAAAGGTGCTTCATTTTAAGCCTGATTTAAGTCGAATCCTCCTTTAAAACTTACCCAGACTGATAATTATTGTAAAAAATGAAATATAAAACTAATTATCAAATTCCGAAATCCCTTCTATGATTAGATTACAACAAATTTCCAATTGGCTTTGATTTATTACCAAAGGTGGAGCAAATCGGATAATATTTCCGTGGGTGGGTTTGGCCAATAATCCAAGTGAGGCTAATTTCAAACAAATCTTCCAAGCAGTATCTCCATCCTCCTGATCGTTAATCACAATTGCATTTAATAAACCTTTTCCCCTAATCGACTGGACTAATTCATAGCGGTCAACTAACTTATTTTGTAAATACGCTCTGAATATCTCCCCTAATTTTGCCGCATTCTCAGTTAAACTCTCAGATTCCAAAACTTCAATAGCCTTTTGCGCTACAGCACATGCTAATGGATTTCCTCCATAGGTCGATCCATGTTCTCCAGGTTTAATGGTTAACATAATTTCATCATCAGCTAAAACCGCCGATACGGGGAGGACTCCTCCAGATAGCGCCTTTCCCAGTATTAAAATATCAGGCCTAACCCCTTCATGATCACAGCATAGTCTTTTTCCTGTTCTTCCCAAACCAGTTTGAACTTCATCTGCGATAAACAAGACATTATGTTTAGTACATAAATCGCGCACTTTCTTTAAATAACCATTGTCAGGAACAACGACACCTGCTTCTCCTTGAATGGGTTCAACCATGAAACCTGCTACATGAGGATCTTGTAGAGCTTGTTCTAAAGCATGGGTGTCATTATAAGGAATAATTTCATATCCCGGCATGAAAGGGCCGAATCCTCTGGTACTAGAAGGGTCTGTACTAGAGGAAATTGCCCCTAGCGTTCTTCCCCAAAAATTACCTTCAGCAAATATAATTTTTGCCTTGTTGGTAGGAATATTTTTGATATTATAACCCCATTTCCTACATAATTTAATCGCAGTTTCTCCCCCTTCAACTCCAGTATTCATCAATAATACTTTGTCATAACCAAAATAGTGAGTCAAAAATTCCTCTGTAGGTCCCAAACGATTGTTGTAAAAAGCCCTGGAGGTTAGTGTTAATTGCTGAGCTTGTTGTATTAAAGCCTCAATGATTTCTGGATGGCAATGACCCTGATTTACAGCAGAATAGGCCGCTAAGAAATCATAATATTTCTTCCCATCTACGTCCCATAAAAAAGGTCCTTCCCCTCGCGCTAAAACAACTGGGAGAGGATGATAATTATGAGCGCCATATTGATCTTCAAGATTAATGTAATAGGCTGATTGGGTAAGCGACTTTTGCATTATCTATTTTTTGTATTGGTTAAAATATTTAGGTCGAACCGTATTTGCTTAAATATTGCGCATGTAACTCTTTCAGCTCTGGCACGGAACCCGTTAGCGAAGGTAAAACTAAAGTTTTGATTCCTAATGATAAAGCTTGATTCGCAGTTTGGTATATACCTTCGGTAAAACAAAAACCTGCAAAGTGTAACGCTGTTATTGTATTCTTTTCTACAATCGCTTTAAAGGAAGGAATTTCAAAAAAATTTCGGTAATCCAAATCTGGATTAAGACCAACAGATAGGGTTGGATGTTCATGTGCATCTAATAATTCAGGTATTAATTCTGCACCGAATGTACCTTTAATGGTATGAAATGGCCAAAGCATCATTTCCCCCCAATTACTATTAATGGTTTGCCAAGGCTTTCTCCAAGGATGGTTGGCTGCAAAAATAGGGTGATTAATAGGATGTTCTTTCTTGATAATTATGACCAAGTCATATTGGGGAATGATTGGAATAATACCTTGAATTATTTTAGCTGCATGAGGATGCTCAAGCATCCCTCCTATGTAAAAATCATTTTGTAGAGCGTAAAGAACAATTGCTTTCATCTAAACGATTTTTCCATCTTTCATTTCTAATTTTCGATCACTCAACCTAGCTAGTTCCATATTATGCGTAACAATTATAAAAGTGTTGCCAAAATCTGATCTTAGTTTTAAGAATAGCTGATGCATTTCTGCTGAAGCCTCCGTATCTAAATTCCCCGTGGGCTCATCAGCAAATATGATTTCTGGATTGTTGACCAATGCTCTAGCCATGGCTACTCTCTGTTGTTCTCCGCCTGAAAGTTCTCCTGGTTTATGTGATGCTCTTTCTAGAAGATCGAAATAGCTTAAAAGTTCTTTTGCCCTTGCGGTAGCGTTCTTTTCCGAAGTCCCCATTAAATAAGCAGGAATACAGATATTTTCAAGAGCCGTAAATTCTGGTAATAAATGATGAAACTGAAAAACAAAACCTAGCTTTCTATTTCGCAATTGTGCTAATTCTTCTGAGGATTGATTTTTTATCTCTTTACGATCAATAAAAATTTGACCAGAATCTGCTCTATCTAGACATCCTAAAATATGTAAAAGGGTCGATTTTCCAGCTCCTGATTTTCCCACGATACTTATAATCTCACCCTTTTGGACGTCCAAATCCACGCCTTTTAATACTTCCAAATTGCCATAATGCTTTTTTATTCCGGTTGCTTTTATCACAAATTTTTTTTGACAAAGTTAAAAATTAAGAAGGCATATAAAACAAATGATTGCGGATGCTATTGTATGAATAAAAATATACAGCATGGCTTTTGATGAATTAAGAATCATTTTAGGGGATCAATTAAATGAAAATCATTCTTGGTTTGATGCGGTTAACTCCAATCATTGTTATTTAATTATGGAAACCCTTTCTGAAACTAATTATGTCAGACACCAGCGAATTAAGATTATCAGTTTCTTCCAAGCTATGCGAATTTTTGCCGAAAGGCTTCGCCAAAAAGGGCATCACGTTCATTATATACCGCTCGATGATGAAAGTAATCAACAAGATTTCGTCCCTAATATTTTGAAGGTAGCTGCTTCATACCAAGTTCAAACTATTTCTTATCAATACCCAGATGAATATCGGTTGGATATAGCTTTTAGAGAATTGAATAAATCAAAATACCAAGTTAAAGGATTTGATTCAGAACATTTTATGACAAAAAGGGAAGATCTTGGACTTTTCTTCAAAGGTAAAAAGACCTTTTTGATGGAAAATTTTTATCGATATATCAGAAAAAAATACGCCTTGCTGATGGAGGAAGATGGGATTACTCCCTTGGGTGGGATTTGGAACTACGATAAGGATAACAGGAAGAAACTCCCCAAGCAAATTGATTTTCCTTCTCTTTGTAATTTTCCTAGGCAGGTAGATCATATTGATCAAATGTTGAGTAAAATGAAAGTATCCACCATAGGCTCTACTCATGTTTCTGAAATTAATTTGCCTTTAACAAGAAAGGAGGGTTTCAAACTTTTAGATCATTTTTTAGAATATCGGCTACCTTATTTTGGAACTTATGAAGATGCAATGACTGATAAAAATGAGTTGATATTCCACTCGAATTTATCTTTTGCTATGAATATAAAGTTGATACACCCTTTAGAAGTTGTCAATAGGGCGATTGATTTTTACCATAAATATGCTGATAAAATTACCATGTCTCAAATAGAGGGTTTTGTTAGGCAAATTATTGGTTGGAGGGAATTTATGCGAGGGATATATTGGGCTAAAATGCCTGAGTTTAAAAGCTTAAATTATTTTGGTCACCAACGTAACCTACCCAAATGGATATGGACTGGAAATACTAAAATGAAATGTTTATCACACAGCATCAATCAATCTTTGAATACGGGTTATGCTCATCATATTCAGAGATTAATGGTGATTGGTAATTTTATGTTGCTTTTTGGCGGAAAGCCCGATGAAATTGATGCTTGGTATCTTGGAGTGTATAATGATGCCATTGAATGGGTTCAAATAACTAATACTAGGGGAATGAGTCAGTTTGCTGATGGTGGAATTGTGGGAAGTAAACCTTATGTGAGTAGTGCAAATTATATCCATAAAATGAGTGATTATTGCTCTAATTGTACCTACCAACATAAAGAAAAATTAGGAGATAAGGCATGTCCTTTTAATAGTCTTTACTGGGATTTCTATGAACGAAACAGATCCAATCTTGAACGAAATCCTAGGATTGGAATGATGTATAGAATTTTGGATAAGATGGGAGTCCAAGAAAAAAAGGCTATTCTGGAAAAGGCTCGCTGGGTTAAAGAAAATATCGAAGATTTATAAAATAGGCATACTATTTGCTTAACTGAAAATACCCTTCGATGGACCGGAAAAAAACAGTACCTGACCTTGACATTGTCAAGGCCAGGTCTGTTTAATTGAATTAATCAATCTTAATGAGGTCTACAGACGCTTCTTTAACCATTTGATTTAGAGCTGGAATTTTAGAAGATTTGATTTCATCAAATTTCTTTAATTCCATATTAATTTTATTGGTGATTTCATCTTTTACCGAAACAGCTTGCTGTGTAGGTTTAAAATTTCCACTAGCTACAACTGAGTTAAGATGAGCCAATTTGTTATTTAATTGGATCGGAAAATTCAAAGGGTCTTGATTACTTTGATTTTTTGTTTGATACAATTTTTGTTCAATTTCAGAAAGCTCTTTAATAATAGCTTTACCCTCGGCACTTAAAGATTCTAAATCAGGGTATTTGCCCATAACTTCATTGATTTGATTTTTTAGACTCCTAATATCAATAATAGCCTGATGGGTTTCAGTTAATTTTTCAATCACTTCATTAAGGAAATCAAACTGAAGTTGATAGTCATCCTGAGTAGCTGGCGAACGTGGATCTCCAAGTATCGTAAATTCTTGAGTTTCTTCTATTTTTCCATTGGATAGGGTTGCCGAATAGGTTCCAGGAACAGCAAGGGGACCTCTTGTGGAAGCAGCCCACATAATAAGGCCTTTGAAGGATAAAGCGTCTGAATATCTCATATTCCACACAAATCTATTGCCATTTGGATTTATTTTAATAAGTTCATCTCTTTCCTTTGATTGGGTGGAGAATGTTCTTATTTCTTTTCCTTCTTTGTCTTTAATTGATAATGTATATACTGTTGAATCCGTGAGTTCTTCGTTAATATTGAAGTAAATCATTACACCACCTGGATGATTTTCTCCTGCTGTAGCAGACGCTCGTCCCCATCCTCTTCCACCTATTCTATAGCTTGGCATAGGTTGAAAAAGGTGAAAAGGTTTGGCGGAAATCTCATCAGAGATTTGATGCAATATGGTTAAATCATCAATGATCCAAAGACTTCTGCCTTGTGTAGCGACAATTAAATTGTCATTTTTTATGGTCAAATCAGTAATAGGAACAATAGGGAGATTCAATTGAAAAGGTTGCCAGTTGTCGCCATTGTCGAAAGAGATATACATCCCTGCTTCCGTTCCTGCGTAAAGAAGTCCCTGTCGCTTCGGATCCGCTCTCAATACCCTAGTGAAATGATGGCTGGCAATACCATTTACAATTTTTTTCCAGGTTTGACCGTAATCAGAGGTGTAAAATAAATAGGGTTGCTCATCTCCTAGTTTATATTGAGTGCCGGCTATGTAGGCACCACCTTTTACAAAAGGATCGGGTTCAATACTATTAATCATTAAATATTTCGGAAACGCTTCCGGAGTGACATTTTCCCAAGATTGCCCCCCGTCTTTAGTCAAGTGCAATAGACCGTCATCTGAGCCCACCCAGATCAAACCTTCCTCATAAGGGCTTTCTGCTCCAGCAAACAGGGTACAATAATATTCAACACTTGTGTTGTCTTTGGTGATAGGACCTCCAGATGGTCCTAGTTTTTCCGATTCGTTCCTAGTCAAATCTTCACTTAACAATTCCCAAGAGTGTCCTCCATCTGTGGTAACGTGTACCTGATTAGAAAGTGCATAAAGTTTATTGGGATGATGCGGTGAAAAGAATATTGGAAAATTCCATTGAAATCTATACTTCATACCTTCTGCACCATAGCCCATTGGATTATCTGGCCAAACGGTAATGTTTTGAGATTGTTTGGTTCTATGGTTATACCTTTGAAGATACCCGCTATAACTGCCTCCATAGACAATGTCTTGGTCTAAAGGATCAATAGCTAAATGAGCACTTTCTCCACCTGCAGTTTCCTCCCAATCCGATTCATCTATACTAGACCCATCAGATCGATGATTGATTCTTAAAGTGGAATTATCTTGTTGGGCAACATATATTCTATAGGGAAAATGATTGTCAGTAGTGACCCTATAAAATTGGGCAGTAGGTTGGTTGTAATAAGTGCTCCAATTTTGTGCACCATCAAAACTTACCTGCGCACCACCATCATCTGCCACTATCATTCTTTGATTATCCTCGGGAGCTATCCATAAATCGTGATGGTCAGAATGTGGGGTTCTGAAAGATTCAAAGCTTTTCCCCCCATTAGCAGATCGGTGGAAAGAAACATTGAGCACATATACCATATCAATGTCTTTGGTATCTGCATAAATTCTAGTATAATACCAAGCGCGTTGCCTTAGAGATCGATCGCTATTGACTTTTTGCCAAGTATGACCTCCATCATCAGATCTAAATACACCGCCATTATCTGCTTCAATTATAGCCCACACTCGATCTGAATTAATTGGGGAAACATCCAGGCCAATTACTCCCAAAGTTCCCTTGGGTAAACCTTGTGCATCCGTTATTTTGATCCAAGTTTCCCCACTATCAGTACTCTTCCATATTTCAGATCCTTCTCCACCACTTTCTAAACTGTAAGGTGTCCTTTGGATGCGCCAGGTAGATGCATACATAATTCTAGGATTATTTGGATCCATGATCAGTTCAAAAGCTCCAGCATGTTCATTGGCAAATAAAACCTGTTTCCATGTTTTTCCGCCGTCTATACTTTTGTATACTCCTCGATCTTTAGAGGGCTTGAACAAATTTCCTAAAACTGCAGCAAATACAATATTGTAATCATTTGGATGTACCCTTATTCGAGGAATGTGTTTGGCATTTTCCATACCAATGGACTCCCAAGATTTTCCACCATTTTCAGAACGCCACATTCCATGTCCAGCCGACACATTACCTCTTACGGTATGCTCCCCTCCGCCTACATAAATGACATTGTTGTCTGAAGGTGCAACACTAATTGATCCAATTGAACCTCCAAAGAAGCCATCAGAAATATTATTCCAAGTTTGACCTCCATTCTCCGTCTTCCATACGCCACCTCCAGTAGCCCCCATATAATATAAGTTGGGATTTCCAGATACTCCTGTGACAGCTGCAGCTCTCCCTCCTCTAAAAGGCCCAATATGTCGATATGAAAGTCCACTAAAATTTTTTTCATCTATTTTTTCAATAGGGTCATGGTCTTCATCAGAACTTTTTTTCCTGTTTTTTTGAGCTTCTATCGAACCGGTAAAATGGATTAATAGCACCATAAGGGCCAGTCGGAAGAGAAATTTAAATTGCTTTATCATGATATCTTTATTTAGTTGTTCTGAAAAATAATTAAATTAATCTTTAAGGCCAATAGAAAGTACTTTATAAAGTTTACCCATGGATGTGGATGTGTTTTTGGATAAAAATCAATTATTGAATTTGGTGAATGAAAAATTATTAGAATCACCTTCTATTTTGGGTAAGTGGCTGGTAATAAAGGACTTTATTTCAGTGCAAACCGTTCCCCAGCCATTTCAGTTAGGTCTAAGAATAAAGTGGAATATTCGTTTTATACCCTTTGTTGAAAGAATCTCAAACATTGTATTGATATTGGAAGAAGGATTGATTCCTAAGGTTTTTCGAAATGGAAATCAAATTACTATTCAAGGCTGGAAATCTATTTTAAATGATTTAATGGCCAAACAAATTAAATCATTGAATCACCTCCAAATGGAGGTATGGCCTGATCTAAATGAGGTAGGAATTTATATCCGCCAGGTTTTATTCCAAAAAAAAACACTTAGAATATCATTAATAATCTCTGGCCATTTAGGGATAGAACTCAGCCCTGAATTTATTCCTTTAATCCATTCAAATGGAATAAAATTTCACTTTGTAAATCAAAATGAAAAATACTCTTCTCTTTTAAAAATTAATTTAAATGTTTTCAATAGTGCTCTTAGAAATCTGTCTAAACAAATACCTTCCGATATATCTGATTATATGGGTTTTGCCTTTGGTAAAATATTATTGAAATTAAAAAAAGGGCAACTTCATATTATCACGCAAATCAAGCATCCTTTTACAGGGTATGCAAAAACCATTTGTGGAATAATTTTGGATGAAAAAACAGGTAGATTGAAATTAATAGATGTAAATAGTGAACTTGAGTCCAATAATATTTTGGCTCATTTGGCTCATTTGGGTTTTAAGAAATCTTTACACCTAATCATTATCAACCGGTTAGAAATGATAATGAATTTAAAAATAAAAGAGACTATCATCAAGCAAATGAAAAGAATCGGACAGCTGAACAAGGTAAAAATAGATTATAACCAAATAGAAATAGAGGAGAATGTTTTAAAGCTAACCTTAAATTTTAATGGAGAAATGAAGGTCCATCTAAAATTATTTGAAAAAAGTTATTAGTTGTGGCCCTTTCATTTCAATAATAAGGGTGTCCTTCATAATTTTCCTAATTTTTATCTTTATTGCCTCATTCTCAGAATGGTTTGATTGTAAAAAAAGAAAGGAATCCCTCAATTCAAAAATTCCTTGATCTAGGTAACCTAGTGTTCCGGTAAAAGAGTATTGATTATCGGGTTTGAAATTTAAGGAAACAGGTTCTACTTCTTCAAAATAAGTGGTGGAATCAGTTGTCAGATAAAGCGCATTCCACACACCTAGGATTTCTTTCTCAGAAATATCGGTGCATCCGAAAAATAAAAGGCAAAAATAGGACATCAACTTGCTCCTCATTCTAAAGAAAAATAGATACAATGCCTATGAAAACCATGGCACCGGCTAAAAAACCGATTAAAGCCAACCAAGCTATATTTTTTAAATACCAAATAAAATTAATGTTTTCCATACCCATAGCCGCTACACCTGCAGCGGAACCAATAATCAACATACTTCCACCCGTACCAGCTGCATAAGCAATAAAATGCCATAACGAAGAGTCTATCGGTTGATCATACATTCCCATAGACGCTGCTACTAAAGGAACATTATCAATAATAGCAGAGGCCACACCTAGCAAAATAACCACAATATTCTGATTTGGAATAGCTCCGTCAAGTAGTTCCGCAACATATCGAAGGGTTCCAACTTGTATCTCTTCACCACCTCTCAATACTGACCCAAAAACTAAACTTTCTAAAGCTCCTACTGCCATCAAAATACCTAAGAAAAACAAGATACTTGAAAATTCAATTCTCGAAAGAGCATGGTGGGCAGAATACATTTCTCTTCTTTCATTCGTAAAGTCCTCCTCTGGATGAATGTATTCGGATACAAGCCAAACCACCCCCATACTTAGCATCATCCCTACGTAGGGAGGCAAACCAGTAATCATTTTAAAAATTGGAACAAAAACAATCATTCCAAGTCCTAATATCAACATCCTTGAAGAGCTTAATAATTTATTATCCTCTTCTTGATTGACTTCTTCGGGATTGACTCTAATATTCCCTCTGAAAACGGGCATTAGGGAGGCTACAAAAAATGGAATTACAAAACAAATAATGGAAGGAATTACCAGATACTCAATAAGCCCCCCAGCAGATACCTTATTGCCAATCCACAACATGGTTGTGGTAACATCTCCAATAGGTGACCAAGCTCCACCTGCATTAGCTGCTATGACAATCATAGCGACAAACCATAATCGTTCAGCTTTGTCTGGAACGATTTTTCTAAGTAAAGTGACCAATACTATCGTTGCAGTGAGGTTATCAATTATTGCAGAAAGAATAAAACCTAATCCACCGACAATCCACAATAATTTTTTCTTATTCTCAGTTTTCACATAGCTCTTCAGCACGGAAAAACCCTTATGAAGATCAATGATTTCCACTATGGTCATAGCCCCGATTAAGAAAACTAATATTTCGGCAGTTTTTCCCAAGTGATGAAGTAGGGCATTTTTGAATCCTTCATTGGCTTCAGTTTCTCCATGCCCTCCTAAAATTGAAAAGACATGGTCGTGTGAATCAATGACAGATAAACCTCCTTGATGAAATCCAAGAGCAAGCGCAGCCCATGCTAAGGCTGCCATCAAAAGAGCAGGTACAGTTTTATCTAATTTTAAAGGATGTTCAAAAACAATTGCCAAATAACCAATCGTAAATATTAAAATAATTAAGAGACTCATTGTGTAGTTGGTTTTAGGTTACCGATATTGTAAATTTAAAATCTTTTTTTGGTTGCTATAGTCTTTGGCTTTGGTTTTGCGAAAAATTAACTTTGAGGTTTATTTAACTCTGAAAAATAAAAAATTCAAAATATTAAATTGAATTTAAAATAAAATATAAACTATGGTAAAAATTGGGAATCTTGAATTACCTGAATTTCCTTTATTATTAGCACCAATGGAAGATGTCAGTGACCCGCCTTTCAGAGCACTTTGCAAAAGGAATGGCTGCGATATGATGTACACCGAATTTATATCCGTTGAAGGTTTAATCAGAGATGCGGCTAAGAGTCTTCAAAAACTTGATATTTACGATGAAGAAAGACCGATTGGGGTTCAAATTTTTGGTGCTGAATTAGATTCTATGGTAAAAGCAGCCGAAATAGTTGAAGAAGCTCAACCAGAGGTTTTAGATATCAATTTTGGATGTCCCGTTAAAAAGGTAGTTTGCAAAATGGCTGGTGCTGGTATTCTTCAGGATATTCCCAAGATGGTGTCCTTAACAGAAGCTATTGTTAAATCAACCAATCTTCCAGTAACCGTAAAAACTAGATTGGGGTGGGATGAACAATCTATTAAAATTGTTGAAGTAGCTGAAAGACTTCAGGATGTTGGTATTCAAGCAATTAGTATCCATGGAAGAACTAGAAAACAAATGTATAAAGGTGTGGCTGATTGGACGTGGATTGCTAAAGTTAAAGAGAATCCAAGATTACAAATTCCAGTTTTTGGAAATGGAGATATAGATTCCCCGCAAAAAGCAGTTGAATATAAAGAAAAATATGGAGTGGACGGGGTTATGATAGGTAGGGCAAGTATTGGAAACCCTTGGATTTTTAGAGAGATTAGACATTACATTCAAACTAAAGAAATATTACCAGGACCAAATTTTTCTGAACGGTTAGATGCCGTCAAACAACATCTTAGACATTCAATCGAATGGAAAGGGATAAAAGTTGGGGTTAATGAAATGAAAAGGCACTATACTAATTATTTTAAGGGAATCCATGGGATTAAACCATGGAGAAATAAATTGGTCATGGAAAATGATCCAGAGGCTCTTTTTGCTATACTAGATGATTTGAATGATAACTATTTTAATGAACTAAAAGAAAGAGAATCCTTTGTTATTTGATCTTACACCTGCTGAAGAAGAGGTTTTTTCCTTGCTATCAAAAATTGCCGAAGAAAAAAAGATTCCAACCTACTTAGTAGGAGGATATGTTCGTGATAAGTTACTCAAACGATCTTCCGTAGATATTGATATCGTTTGTATAGGAAGCGGAATTGAGTTGGCTCAATCGTTTGCTGCTCATATTCCTAAAAGGCCTAAAGTCACCGTTTACAAAAGGTTTGGTACTGCAATGGTTCAATATAAGGACTTAGAATTAGAGTTTGTCGGTGCTAGGAAAGAATCTTATAGTCCCGATTCTAGAAAGCCCAGTGTAGAGGAAGGCTCTTTGGAAGACGATCAAAACAGAAGAGATTTTACCATTAATGCTTTAGCATTGAGTTTAAACTCCAATGACTACGGAACCTTAATTGATCCATTTGATGGAACAAATCATTTGGCTCAAAAAATAATAAAAACCCCCCTAGAGCCTCATAAAACTTTCGAAGATGATCCTCTCAGAATGATGAGAGCCATTCGTTTTTCTTCCCAATTGGATTTTGAAATTAATCCCGAAACCTTCAAAGCTATTCAGGAAATGGCCCACCGAATTGAAATCGTTTCCAAAGAGCGAATTTCCATTGAACTAAATAAAATTGTTCTTTCGACTAAACCTTCTTATGGATTTCAGTTGCTGTATGAGTCTGGGTTGCTGAATGAAATTTTTCCCGATTTTATTAAACTCCATGGGGTTGAAAATTTTAAAGGAGTAGGACATAAAGATAATTTTTATCACACCCTACAAGTTTTAGATAATGTGGCTACCCAATCAAAAAACCTTTGGCTGCGGTGGGCTGCAATTTTGCATGATATTGCCAAACCTCAAACCAAAAAATTTTCAGAAAAGTTAGGGTGGACTTTTCACGGTCATGAGGTTGTAGGTGCAGCTATGGTCCCAAGAATTTTCAGAAGTTTAAAACTACCAATGGATCACCAAATGAAATACGTCCAAAAGTTGGTTAGACTACACTTGAGGCCTATAAGCTTAACGAAGGAAGATATTACTGATAGTGCCGTTCGAAGATTATTATTTGACGCTGGTGATGACATAGACGACTTAATGATTTTGTGCGAGGCAGATATTACTTCTAAAAATGAAAAAAAGGTTAAAAGATATTTAGAAAACTATGATATCCTTCGGAAAAAATTAGAAGAAGTCGAGGAGAAAGACCATTTAAGAAATTGGCAACCGCCTATTTCAGGAGAGTATATCATGGAAAAATTTGGTATTAAACCCTCTAAAACTGTTGGTATTATCAAGACAGCAATTAGAGAAGCTATTTTAGATGGACAAATCAATAATGATTTTGAAGAGGCAGAGCGATTTATGATTCATTACGCCCAGAACTTATCTATATTTCCAAAAAATTAATGTGCTATTCAGACATATCCATATTGTGGAACACGTTCACTACATCTTCATCATCTTCCATTTTTTCAATAAGTTTGATGACCTCCTCCGCCTGTTCATCCTCAAGTCTCATAGTGTGTCCTGGTATTCTTTGCAGTTCTGATTCAACAACCTCAAGAGATAAATCCTCCAGACCTTTTTGAAGTTTACCAAAATCTTCAAAAGCACAATGAAGAATGATGTGTTCTCCATCTGGTTCTAACCTATCTAGACCAAAATCTATTAGTGCTAATTCTAGCTCCTCAATTTCCATAGTAGGTACTGGAATTTTAAATATGGCCTTCCTAGTAAAAAGGTAATCTACGGAGCCAGAAGTACTTAAATTACCACCATTTTTAGAAAACAAATGTCTAACATTTGCTACCGTCCTGGTTGGATTGTCCGTAGCTGTTTCCACCATAACTGCAATTCCATGTGGAGCGTATCCTTCGTAGACAATCTCTTGATAATTAGTAGCATCCTTTGATGTTGCCTTCTTAATAGCATTGTCTACATTGGTTTTTGGCATGTTAGCGGCCTTCGCATTCTGAATAGCCATTCTCAATCTAGCGTTATAATTTGGATCTGCGCCTCCCTCTTTGACCGCTATGGATATTTCCCTACCCACCCTCGTAAACACCTTGGCCATATTGGCCCAGCGTTTCATTTTTCTTGCTTTCCTATATTCAAATGCTCGTCCCATATTGAAGTTGTTTATGTCTTGCAAAAATAAACTATTCCATTCGTATCTTTCAGCTTCTAATACGATGAAATAATTCATATGAAAATAAAATTTTCAATTCCCTATGCGACTCAATGGGGACAACATATTGGCGTTTGTGGAAATATACCTGAATTGGGAAACGGCAATCCTCAAATGGCATTAATCCTATCCTATTTCCCTGGAGATATATGGAGTGGAGAGGTGGATTTCCAGCCTGAAATCAAAGTTTTAGACTACAAATATTTTCTAATAAATGAAAATACTAATGAAGTTCTTTTTGAACAGGGAAATGGCCGCAAACTCCAACTTTTTGATAGAATTTCATCAGTTTTTCTTTCCGATTTTTGGCAAATTAATGACGCTGTACTCAAAGCAATGCAATCTGATGCTTTCACAAAAGTTATTTTTAGACGAGACGAACAAAAGGAAGAAAAGTCGCTATTGGTATCTAATCAAAATATAACCTGCAAATTTATTACAGAGTATATTCCTCTGCTTCCGGATGAGAAATTATGTATAACGGGAAACTTGCATGTTTTTGGCCATTGGGATATTAATAATCCACTGATTCTCCATGAAGCTAATTATCCAAAATGGTCGATTGACTTTTCTATTGATCAAGAAAAAAATCTGGAATTCAAATTTGCAATTTTTTCCACCAAGCTAAATAAAATAGTTAAATGGGAAGAGGGAGAAACTAGAAAAGTGGAAATAGATAAAAAAGCCTCTTTGCAAATATTTCATTTTCAAAATCCTTTATTAAAATCTAAGAAATGGAGAGGTGCTGGAGTTGCACTCCCAGTTTTTTCTATAAAAACTAATAATAGTCTGGGTGTTGGTGAATTTCTGGATTTAATCCCTGTTATAGACTGGGCTAAATCAGTTGGTTTAAAACTCATTCAAATTTTACCAATTAATGATACATCAGCAACATTTACTGATCAAGATTCCTATCCTTATGCTGCCATCTCAGTTTTTGCTTTACACCCTATTTATCTAAATCTAGAAAATATGGGAGTGCCCATAAATCAGCTAATCTCTCTTAAGGAAAAATTCAATTCATTTGAAACCCTCCAATATAGAGAGGTGATTAAATTAAAAATGGAACTAGCTCGGACTTTTTATTCTGATAATTTTAAGTCCATTATTAAGGAAAAAGAATTTTCTGATTTTATCTCGGAAAATACGCACTGGTTGAATGAATATGCACTCTTTTGTTTGCTACGAGAGCAATTTAAAACCGTCGATTTCGAAAAGTGGAGTGAATATTCGGAATTCCAAACTGCAATTTTATCAGATTTTGAGGATAAAGACCTTCTTTTTTATAAATTCATTCAATATCATTTGCACCTGCAACTTTCTAAGGTGGCTGCATACGCTAGAGCTCAAGGAGTCATACTTAAAGGAGATTTACCCATTGGGATATATAGGAATAGTGTAGATGCCTGGGTGAATCCACATTTGTATAATATGAATGGTCAAGCTGGAGCTCCTCCGGATGCTTTTGCGAAAAATGGACAAAATTGGGGATTTCCAACCTATAATTGGAAAGAAATGGCCAAAGACGAATACAATTGGTGGAAGAATAGATTTAGACATCTATCTAAATACTTTGATGCCTTTCGAATTGATCACATATTGGGTTTTTTTAGAATATGGGAAATTCCATATCAGCAGATTCAAGGCATATTAGGAATTTTTAATCCGGCCGTACCTCTTGACGAACAAGATTTAAAAGCTATTGGGTATTATGACCACCCTAATAGATTTACGCATCCATTAATTACAGATTCAATTCTTAGTGAAACCTTTGGGGAAGATGCTCAATGGGTTAAGAAACATCTGTTAAATAATGATTTGAGTTTTAAGAAAGAAATAAATACCCAGAGAAAAATTCAATCTTTCTTAGATTCTAATCCTGATAAGAGGTATATCAAAGAAAAGGTATTCAACTTACTAGCCAATATACTTCTTATTAAAGATGACACTGGTCAACTCCATCCGCGATTTAATCTTTTTGAAACCTCAAGTTTTCATCTTTTAGATTTCAAAATTAAAGATCAACTATCATTATTATACCACCAATATTTTTATGTCAAACAAGAGGAATATTGGGAAAAGGAGGCGCGAGCCAAACTCCCCGCTGTTATTGGGGCTACCAATATGCTGATATGTGGGGAAGATTTGGGAATGATTCCTTCTTGTGTCCCCGGGGTTATGAATGATTTAGGAATATTGAGTCTTGAAATACAAAGAATGTCAAAAAACCCCTCTCATCTTTTTGTTGAAAAAAATGATATTCCTTATTTATCTGTAATGAGCACTTCTACTCATGATATGGAACCCATAAGGTTATGGTGGGAAACTTCTAATTTCTCAGAAATTCAATTTTTTTATAATTCTATTTTAAACCTTCAAGGTAGAGCGCCTTCTAAGTGTAATCATTTCATATTACAACGAATAATAAATTTACATCTTAATTGGCCTGGAATGTGGGCTATTTTTCCCCTTCAAGATTTATTAGCTTTAGATCCTGAATGGTCAAATATTCCAGCAGAGAATGAGCGAATTAACGTACCTAGTAATCCAAATCATTTTTGGAATTATCGCTTTCATCTTTCTATTGAGGAATTGAGTCGAAATAAATCTTTAAACCAATTAATCCAAGGAATGGTACTTTCAAGTGGCAGGTGAAATAATTTATTTTTATTTATTTGATTTTTTTTTGGTGTAAAATAAATTTATTTATATTTTTGACCCGTTACCGAAAGGTACAAATCATAATCCCATAACTGACGCCACTCTTTACAACCATTAAAATGAGTCTATTTCTAGATTTACAAGAGGTTGTTTCCATTAAAGCGTTCGTTGTGTTAAAAACAGCTTTTTAGCTACTTAATTTTTTTGGCATCGTTATTGCTACATCAGTCTTTGACTGGAATAGCAAACTAGAAATTCCTGTTTTCTTTAGGATTTATTTTCTAATAGTTACAGCGAAATCTCTATTCCCTTAAATATCAGTATGGTTTAAATCAACAATAAACTGTGTAGGGGGAGCTATGTCCAATAGGCAACAAATTTTTATTGGTATAACCACAAGTTTTTATTCAAATCGCTAACAATTATGAAACAGCCCAAATTCTTTAACCCGATTAAAATGCTATCCTATATTGGATTGGTATTCTTTTTCACTTTTGGTGTAGCTAGAACCTCTGCTGAAGCACAGTGTGCTTGCCAAAGGGGTTTTATTGTTCCACTTGATTCTCTTTGCGAGGCAACCATAAGTACTTCTATGGTTTTTACCGGAGCAGGTTGTCCTACAGACGATTTCAGGATAGTGGTTTTCGATCAATCAACCATTCCACCGTCTAGTATAGATTCTGCTACGGCTTTTCAAGATTCTATTTTTGGAGGAGAAGGTTCATGGATGTACGGAGTGTATACTCTTGACATTGATGGGTCTTATGATCTTTTCTGTTGGAATGATTTTTTCACAGAAGACAAACAAAGTCCAGAATTCTACTGCCCAACTACCGAGACCGAAAGTGGTAACTTTCAACAATATGGTGCTTATGAACCTGTAGATTATAATATTTTTGTGGATTCTTTAGAAAGTTCTCCAAACAGTTCTAATCAATTTAGGCCTGGCCTTTGGAGTTGTTGGCAAAGTACTAATCACGAAGATACTGATTACACCTGGCCGGATAATCAAATTAGAAATTATAAGGTTATTGAAATCAATCCTGCTGAAGATGCGGTTTATACTTTTTTTGTGGGATCAGAATTAAATACAGGAACATCAGATCCGGAATTTGATGCAGCAGTAGCCATTTTTGGTAGGGGAGGTTTTCAGCCCCAAGACCCATGTCAAAATATTTTAGCATTCGGCCAATCTACTTTTATTCCTAACCCATTGGGCGGTTTAGGTTTTGTTGAAAGTTTATCAAGCGGGTCTTTACCAGGTACCTTCGTAGACACTTCAGATATTTTTGCACCTTGGTTATTGTATCCTCACCCAATTGTTAGAATTGATTTAAAATTATTGGCTGGCCAATCCTATGAATTGGTAGTAACCTCAAGGGAACCTAATGCAACTGGTGATTTTGAATTGTATGTATTGCGCAATCAATATGATTCCAATGTGGATGGGGCTGTTTTGTTGGACACAATTAACGGAGATCCTTTAACAATTGATACCAAATACAAGTATTTTGATTTCTTATGTGGAGATCTTGAAAAAGTGATGTTGCCTAAGAGCGTCACTTTAACTCAAACCGAATATTTAACGGGGGGTAGGGTAGATCTTTTAGCCAACTTATTTGGTACTGATACCACTAATAGTATTGTTGGGGACTATTGGAATAGTTTGGGAGCAACTTTGTTAAGTACCGCTGGAAATCCAGATACCTTTAGATCCTTAGACTATTATTATTACGATAGTGTAGAAACAGTGGAACTTCTTCAATATAATTACTGTTTCAAGCCGCTTGTTTTTGAAAATTGTAGCGATTGGGATGTCACCATTTCAGATACTTATTCAGGATTTGGAGACTGTGGGGTGGATCAAGGATCAGATGGATTAATTGGGCTGAATATAAGTGGTCAAATCACAAGAAGATATGTAGTACAAGATGCAGGAGCTAAAAATGTTACTGACGAGTGTTCCATTACCATGAACTTTAGAACACCGAGTCTATTAGATATTAGACTTCCCCATTATACCAGCTTTGTGGAGTGTGATGACGTGGCAGATATTTATACCTTAGATAATGGACATCCTTCTCCTAAATCAACAGGTTATCCTTTTTTGGTAACCTTGAGCGGGATTATTGATTTAACTCCGGAATCAGCTTATTGTAATTTAGGAGCTGCATTTAGAGACGTAGCTAGGGTAGATGTTTGCGAAGAAAGTTTTAGATTTAGAAGAGAATGGACCATTTATGATTGGTGCAGACCTGGCACCTCTGTCATCTATAACCAAATCATTAAAGTAGGTGATTGGACGCCACCTGTAATTACAGCAGGAAATATTAATACGGCTATAAGCTCTTATAATTGTAATGGTTCAGCCAGAATTCAGAGAGGTAGCGCTACCGATCTATGTACCGCAACTGAAAATATTGAAATTGAGATTTCCATTCAAGACAATCAAGGAAATATTATTGCTTATTACCCTGCAGGAACTGGACCAGTAGATGTTCTAAATTTAACTGTTGGAGATTACACGGTAGTTTGGACAGCAACAGACAACTGCGGAAATCAGGATACCATTAGTAGCGCTTTTGCCATTTCTGACGGAGTAGCCCCTTCATGTGTAATCGATGATGTTAGGAATGTTTCCCTGACGAATTATTCTAATTCCTTCAATAATTTAGATTCCACAACAAATGGTACGGCATGGTTGGAGGCCACAAGAATGGATGAAGGGTCTAAAGACAACTGCTTTGATGTAAATATTGAGGTGAGAAGAAAATTAGGGGCTAGTGGAAGTGATGCGGTAATCAGCTGGTTAGCATTTTTAGAAATGACAGAATCTGAAGCAGTTAATCAGGGCAGAATGAGCGTAAACCAAGGAATTTTTTATACAGAATGGAGAAGTGATCTTCCCTTCTATTGCGTAGACGTTGTTGAAGGTGAACAAGACGTGATTGCAGAGATGAGGGTTACAGAAGATAGAATAAATGGCTTAAGCAGCCTATGTTGGATGTATATTAACGTAGAAGACAAAACAGACCCCTCATGCTATGATTTAAACACTCAAACCTACGTTTATAACTGTGATGATGTGCCTTCCGGAAACCTTAATGCAACAGGTGCTTGGGATGAATTTTTTACGGATGTTACTCTAGAAAATGTTCTAGCCTCGTCCATCTGTGGATCAGTTTTGCAAGTGGTCGGAACCACTTCTAATATCTCATCTTGTGGAGTTGGTTCGGTTACCAGGGAGTATCGTATTGTAAATAACTCCAATGCATTGGAATCTCAAATTTGTAGCAAGACTATCACTTTTGTTGAAAACCACGATTACTATATCACTTTCCCAGCAGATACCAGTATCACATGTGGTGCGGTTGTAGAGGCAGAGGCTATTCAGTGGTCGGAAAACTCTTGTGATTTAATTACCCTAAGTAATCTTCCTAAAGAAACCTTTGCAGCAACTGCAGATGAGTGTTATAAAGAATTCAGAACTTTTAGACTTATCAATTGGTGTGAATACGATGGTGACGGATCTCCTATTGTTATCAGTAGAGATGAAGATGGCGATCAAATTTTAGGAGAAAAAGTTACCGTTAATGTAAAGTATAGCGGAACGTCTGACTCTAGTGAATATGCCTACTGGACTTCAGCAAACCCCCAAGAATATAATGCGGCCAATTTCATCAAGAGAGCAGATCTAATGACTTATAGCACAGGAGCTAGCTATGAAGCGGGTTATTTTCAATATACCCAAGTAGTTAAGGTATATGATGATAAGGAACCAACTATTGTAATTAATACTACTGACCTTCAATTTGAAAGCTATAATAACGACTTCGGAACAGGAATGGATTATTGCCCCGGTTCAGTTTCTATTTCTGCTAATGTAACAGATGATTGTACAACTGAATCCGCTCAGATACAAATTGTAGATGTTTTATTGGATATTGATAATGATGGACAGGGATTAATAACCAGATCAGATAAAAACTTTGATTTTAATTTAAGCACAGGAGATTATGTGGCAGTTAAGGAGGGTAATGTCGTAACCATCACTGATGAGTTGGTTCCGATCGGTACGCATTCCTATAGAATTGTAGCTAGTGACGGTTGTGGCAATGTGAGAGTGGAAGATGTTCAATTTGAAGTGTATGATGCCAAAGCGCCCGCTCCAATATGTATAGAAGGCTTAGCGATTGAGTTGATGCCCAATAGCAACCAACAAGGTGATTTACAAATGTCCGTTCAGGCTATAGATTTTATTAATCCCAATACTGTTATAGCAGATTGTCACCCAGATTATACCTATTATATTTTAAGAGCAGAGAGTTATAATGGAACTGGCTTTGATACTAGAACAGTTGCATCTGAAATCATTAATAGTTCCAATTTGGCAGCTTCCGCTTTGTTTACATGTACAGATGTCACAGAATCAACGTCAACTGATTTACTTTCAGAAACTGATAATTTATTTACCGTTTACGTAGTGATGGAAGATGGTGTAGGGAATAGGGATTATTGTTCTACGACCGTAGATGTTCAAGACAATGTGAATTCTTGTAGCACAAATACCATTGTACAGGCTGCCATCTCAGGCTTGGTAACTACTGAAGAGGATGAGTTAGTAAAGGATGTGGAATTAGTGATGAGTGGTTCTGACAATAGAATGGTCATGAGCAGTAGCAACGGTGATTTTATGTTTGATAATTTAACCATGGGAATGGATTATACTATTACTCCTAAAAAAGTAACGCCTGCGGCAAATGGAGTTTCAACCTTTGATATGGTTTTAATTAGTAAGCATATCCTTAGTGTTAAGCCATTAGATAGTCCCTATCAGTTAATTGCAGCAGATGTCAATAACTCTAAGAGCATCACCACTTTGGACTTAATACAAATGCGCAAGGTTATTTTAAGTATATCTGATCAATTCAGTAGCAATAAAACCTGGAGGTTTATCCCAACATCGTATAATTTTTCTAACCCTAGAAATCCATGGGCAGATAACTTCCCAGAAGTGCTGAACATAAACAACTTAGATAAATCTGTAAATACCGCTGACTTTGTAGCTATTAAGGTGGGAGACGTAAATAACAGTGCCACTTTGGATATTCAACCGAGGTCGGGAGAAGTATTTAAATTTACGGTGGAGGATATTCTATTAGAAAAAGGTAAAGAATACACCGTAAAGTTTGATGCAGAAACATCCAAGGTATTGGGTTACCAGTTTGCATTGGAGTTTGATCCCGAGAAATTAGCACTTCAAAAAATTCAAGAAATTACGGCTAAAGAAGAAAACTTTGGAACCAGGTTCATAGAAGAAGGAATTATCCTTACAAGCTGGAACGGTGATACTAAGAATAATGAAATGTTTGGTTTGGTATTCCAAGCTAAAGAAGATTCAAAATTGAGCGATTTGTTGAAGGTGAGCTCACGCTATCTAAATGCTGAAGCCTATAATTTATTAGGTGAGGCTATGGGCGTGAGCCTTCACTTTACTTCTGGTTCAATGGGTGAAGCTTCATTTGCTCTGGAACAAAATGCACCAAATCCTTTCAAGAATACCACTAATGTTGGGTTTACTTTGCCAGAAGAAAGCTTTATAGAATTTACCGTAACTGATTTAAATGGAAAAGTAATTAAAGTTTTAAAAGGTAACTACAATAAGGGTAACCATATATTACAATTATTAAGTAAGGATTTACCTCAAGGTATGTTATATTATTCTTTGAAAACCAACCAAGGTTTATCTGAAACTAAATCTATGTTAGTGATAGAATAAATTAAATCATTAACTTGAAAATATCAATTCATTACCTGAAAATCCATTTGGCTGTATTGCTTTTTGGATTTTCAGGTTTATTTGGAAAATGGGTTCAGCAACCTGCCTATATTATAGTTTTAGGTAGATTATTTTTTGCAGTCTTGGGTTTGGGTACCTATGGGATAATTAAGCAGGGTGCGCTATCACGTTTGAATAATATAGAAAACAGAAAGGTGTTGATATGGGCTGGGATTTTATTAGCCATTCATTGGGTCACCTTTTTTGAATCGATTCGATTGAGCTCTGTTGGGGTTGGGCTTTTAACTTTTTCGACTTTTCCAATCTTCACTTCTTTAATAGAACCTTTATTTTTACAAGTGGCCTTCAAAAGAAAAAATATGGTGATGGCCCTTATTGCATTTGTCGGAATATTGATAATGATTGGTGAAACAAATATTAAGACAGACTACTTTTTAGGGGCCTTTATTGGATTAATTTCGGGTTTAACCTTCGCTTTATTAACTGTGATAAACAAGAAGAATTTGGTAAACATTAATGCCATAACGCTATCTTTTTACCAAGATTTAGTTGCGCTTGCTTTTCTTTTACCTGTTATATTTTTATCCAAAATCCAAGTAGACCTGTTCACCATCACACAGTTGGCAGCACTTGGATTAATATTTACTGCATTGGCGCATACCTTATTCATAGCAGGTATGAAATCTGTATCGGCAACTTCCGCAAGTATAACAACTTTTTTAGAACCGATTTACGGAATAGCAGGAGCATGGTTATTCTTTGACGAAATACCAACTTTATACATGTTCGGCGGAGGCAGCTTGATTTTGTTTGCCGTTTGGATCAACTTCAGACAACAAGGACAGGTAAAAATCTAAAGACAAGAAGAAAAAAATGTGCCCGGAGCGGGACTTGAACCCGCACGGCCGCAATGGCCACAGGATTTTAAGTCCTGCGTGTCTACCAGTTCCACCATCCGGGCAAAATAAAAGCCTTCACATTAGAAGGCTTTTGAGCGGATGACGAGACTCGAACTCGCGACTTTAACCTTGGCAAGGTTACGCTCTACCAACTGAGCTACATCCGCTTGATTCTAAAGCGATGCAAATTTAATAAAACTAATTTCATTTTGAAAAAAGAGACGAATATTTTTTGTCTATTTATTTCAATTCTTTAAAATTTACATAAAGGTCCTCAGCTCATTAATATTTTTTGGTGGATCTATCTGAATTAAAGCCTATGTAGTGCTTCAAAAAAATATCAATTTTTTCTTTTAAAATAGAAATAAGTTTCTGTTTGGGATCTAAAGGGCAAATCTGCAATTCCTAATTTATATTCATTTAGATTTTGGAAGTCTAATCTTCTTGCCTTAACATTATCATTCAACTGAATGGAGATTAAATCCAGTATGGTTTGCTTTAGGTTGGTATCAAGAATTGGAAAAGCAGTTTCAATT
>JBEAPR010000109.1:0-63367 GCA_041164265.1 Bacteroidota bacterium
CTACCATCTCCTTTCCAATTGACCCCACTAATGCCATAAATTAATTCTTCAATTGACATTTCTTTGCTATACAATAAAAATCTAATTAAAGAATTTTCATCGTCTAATTCAGAATCAGCAGTAATGATAATTCTTGGTTTATTTCCTAAAGAGATATGTTGACCATGCCCCTGGTTAAGCGTAAAAACCAAGAAAATAAAAATCCAACCTTCTGATAGCTTGCAAGCTGATGTATTTACTTTTCATTTGTAAACCTTTATACGGTAATTAAAAATTCTACGATCACTCCCGTCCACTATTCTTTCAATAGAGATTAATTCCGGATACAATAATTTAATTTCTCTAAGTATCCTAGCCCGTTTGGTCCGTTTGCTATCATTACTTAAATGGGAATCAATTCCAAGAACATGGTGCAAGTGCTGCTGGGAAATAACTTGATTATCTAATTCCAAAAGCAAAGGATAGGGAAAAACGTCTCTCTGAATTATATTCTTAGGATGTGTGCTTTTTATTTTCCAAATGATGAAAAATCCTAGGGTTAAAATGGAAATGGAAAAAAATAACAGCAGTCCAAGAAAATTAAAATCCTCAGTCAAGCTCTGCCAGCTATAAGCGCTTTTATTTAATAAATTCAAATCCAAAAAACCGAGTCGCTGAAGATTATAGTCTAGAAATTCAAATTCATTGCCATTGACTAAAACTATTGCAAGATGATCGTTAAGCCATTTATTAGATAAAGGAAAATTGACATTAGATAAATTCTTGTTTGGAACTTCTGTAAAGGCTAAAGAAGTTTTATCAATGATATTGATTTTCTGTCCGATATAATTTAAGGAAATAAAAAAGTCCGCTCCATCGAAACCTCTATACCAGGTATTATTTACCAATTGCAGTAGGACCTCTTGATTTTCTTTAATCGAGACGTAATTATACTCAGACAAATTAAGTTTACCGAAAACCCAATCTGTATTTACTGCTAATCGATTTTGATCTAAGGATTCGTTATAGATTAAATATAATTCATCATCAATGATGAAATGTATTTTGGCAGCATTATGATATAATTCTAAATCAGGTCTTGTAGAATATAAAAACTCCCATTCCCTCAAATCTTCTTTAAAATACGATAATATCCCATTATTTTGCCAAAAACCGGAACCGCCGTAGTTATATAATGAAGAATCTCTAATAAAGGTAAAAGACTCAAAATTAAAGCCGTTAAAATTTCTATCATAAAGATTAACAAATTCGTCTACTGACCATCTGTAAACACTATTAAGGCCTTGAAAATGTAAATAAAAACCGAAAGATTCTAACAGGAGAGTACCTGCTAAATCGGTTTGGTAATACTGCTCCAAACTATCTTTGAGGTGGAGCGTTTGAAGAAATATTTCTTTAGATAGCTCATTGAAATCAGTCTGATCAATATTAGATTTTACTGTTAAAGGCTTACTATCAAGTTTAATTGGATTTCCGAAAACTAAAGAGATCAAAAGACAAGGAAAAATAAAATGAACCCTAAGCATTAAGTAGGTTTTAATCACTCACTTAAAATTATGTAATTACTTTCACCCCCAAGGTAATTAAGAACATTTTATTCCAAATTATTTTTCCTCTCAAAACAGAAATTTCAATAATTTATTAATATCAATAGCTAATCGGGGTGAAATGATAAAGGGGCTGAAAGCCCCTTGTGTATGTGTGATCCCGGCACGATTCGAACGTGCGACCTACTGATTAGAAGTCAGTTGCTCTATCCAGCTGAGCTACGGGACCTTTAAAGCGATGCAAAAATAAACGATTTATTGAAAAAAGCGTAAAATTTAACCTCAAATTTATTGCTTTGTAAACCCTAATAAAACAAACAACCAACTCAGGATAAAAGCTAAACCTCCCAAAGGAGTAACAGGCCCTAAAAATGAAACATTAAAGTTCAACCATTCCTGTATGCTCAGCAAATATAAAGACCCAGAAAATAACATAATTCCAATAATCATTAAGAAACCTGCCCAGCGAAAAAACTTATGCAAATTAGCATCTCCAATAATTCCAAGAAATAAAAGGCCTAAACCATGAATGAATTGATACTCTACACCAGTTTGGAAAGTATCTAACTGATTTGCACTCAAAACGGTTTTTAAAAAATGAGCACCAAAAGCACCTAATATTACCGCAGTTGCCATAAAAAAACTTCCAAAAATGCCTATGCTTTTATTCATACCTAATCTGTAATTGACCAGTTAATACCTGGCTTTCCATTTTGATTTAAATATTCATTTGCCTTTTTAAAATGCTGACAACCGAAAAATGCTCCCCCGGCCAAAGGAGAGGGATGTGCTGCTTCTAACACTAAATGCTTAGAATGATCAATTAATTTAGACTTAGATTTTGCAAAATTTCCCCATAACATGAAAACTATACCTTCCATTTTATCAGAAATAGTCCTCAGTACATCATCAGTAAAATCCTGCCAACCAATATTTTTATGGCTTCCAGGCTTGTTTTTTTCAACAGTTAACATAGCATTTAATAATAAAACCCCTTGATTAGCCCATACTGTCAAATCACCATGACTAGGGCTTTCAATAAAACCCACATCGTTGTTCAATAATTCTTTGAAAATATTTTTTAGGGATGGAGGAACTCTGATTCCTTTAGGAACCGAAAAACTTAAACCCATAGCCTCTCCAGGGTTATGATAAGGATCCTGTCCAAGTATGACCACTTTTACCGAAGGTAAGGGTGTTAAATTAAATGCGTTGAAAATCAAACTACCTTTAGGATATATAATTCTACCCGCTTGTTTGAACTCGCGTAACTTTATAGCGAGTTGAATAAAATAATCTTGACTGAAGGCGCTTTTTAAAGCCAATTTCCAAGTAGGTTCTATCTGAATTTCATTCTTCACTGGAATCCTCCATTCTTTGGGACCTAATTCTGTTTCTCCACCAAATAAAACCTATTGTTCCAATGATTAAATAGGGGGTAGCTAACATATACAAAATACCCGTATTTAATTTTTTTCCAGCAGTTCCACCATTTTTAAGATTACTTTCAGCAGACATTTTACACATTGGACACTGAGCAATATTACTGGAAGTAGGAGCAATACTCAAGAAGAACAATAAACCCAAACTGAATAAAATCTTTCTCATCAAATTATATATAATATGGTAATAATAACAAATAACATATTGGTCCGGTTGCAGCCACATAAAACCAAATGGGAAATACCCATCTTGCCATTCTTTTATGAGCTTCAAACTGCTGAGTATATGCCCTAATAAAGGTCAATAAAATAAATGGTAGAGATATAGCAGCTAAAAAAATATGGCTTAATAAAAGAATCAGATAAATAAGGCGATCATTACCAACAGCTTGTCGTTCTTCGTCTTCTAGAACACCATTGCCATTAAAATCCCCATAAATTGTTTCAGGAGTGGTAAAATGATAGGCCACATAGGAAAGTAAAAACAATAGTGATAAACCCAGCGCTGTGAAAATTAATTTCCTATGTAAATCTACCTTCTTATTTTTTATCGCGACAAAAGCAGCTAATAAAATTAGAGCAGTAGCACCATTAACCATTGCATGAAAGGATGGCAAAAAGGAGAAATTTATTCCTTCAGGTAAAGGAATCTTAACCCTCCTCATCAATATTACCAGAGTGAGTACGACCCCTGAAATTCCCCATGCCCAGCGATTTAATTGCTTTGCAAGTTTAATTTTCTTTTCCATACCTTAATTTTTATTTTTCCTCTTCTGGAACATAGAAAATATCAGACGAAGGTTGCTGAGGCAATATTAAAGCGATATGCTCCACCATCCTTTTTATTTCATCGACCTGATTAATATTATAATTATTCCTCAATGTCCCAGTTCGATCAGCTAGGTAAAATTTATTCCTTAAAAGAACCTCGTCAGTGTTGAATTTATCTAAATCAAAAAAAATGACTTTAGAAGAGTCATTTATAATAAGGGAAGATTCCACTTTATCACCATCTAAAAGACCGATAAAAAAATCAGGTCTTTCTCCAAATTGGTTTACTAATCGATTGAGTATCTCGTTGAACTTACTATCATTAGCGGCATTTTCATCTAATTGAGCAAAAACAATAGTATAGCCCATTGTATCTAAACCAGAACCTAATACTGACCACTTTCCATAATTCTTTAACTCCGAACGAGCTTGAAGTTGATAATCATAACCCTGACTCAAATAATACCAGGAAACCAAAGGAAGGACTACCAGGAGAAGCAATAAACCACTAATTTGAATAAACTTACTAACTCCTGTTTTATTCATACGGTTACATATTAGTTGGTAAATCCTCTAACCGAATTACCTCGCCCGTTTGACTAGAAGAGGGACTTACTTCAACCTCGTTTTTATCCTTGATAAGTTCCCTCCTATTTTTCCACGAATTGCCTTCTTGGAAAAAAGCAATGATTGCCCAAATTAGTAGAGTGGTTGGTAATAAAACTGTTAGTGCAAGTCCTTTAACTTCGTATTTCATGTGCATAAATTCATATATAATGAAGTATGCTTTGTACAGAGATAAAACAATAAGAGCTAACCCAACTATATAAAGCAAAACGGAATATTTTTCAACTCCAGAAATGATATGACCTTTACCAAATAAAGAGATAAAAACCTCTACAAGTGTTACAGCTGCTAATAAGTACAAGCCTTTAACAACTTTCTTTTTTCCTTCTTCGTAACTGAGTCCCATTTTATGGTTATTTTAAAAATTAGAGAAGATAAAATACTAGAAATACAAAAACCCATACCAAATCCACAAAGTGCCAATACAAGCCAATTTTTTCCACCATCTCATATCCATTTTTTCTTTTGATATATAACCCACTACCAGCATTCAGCATTATGATAAGAAGGAAAACAACACCAGAGAAAACGTGAAATCCATGGAAACCAGTAATAAAAAAGAATAAAGCTCCAAAGGCTTTGGGTCCAAACTCTTGGACACCCATTATCCCATCGGAAGAAATAAACCTTCTTTTTATCCAATCACCTTCTTCTTGATGAATCAAGTAGCTATCGCCAGCATTAAAAGCTTCTCTACTTTCACCTGTTGCATAAGCATGTCCGTGTGCATCATCTAAATACTCTCCATCTACCAAGTGACTACCAAAAGGATTGCTGGTAACTGACATATGTTCATGCCCTATTAGATTATTCCACTCCCATGCTTGGCAACCTAGAAACCCAGCTCCGCCTATTATAGTCAAAAGCATCCAAAAAACTACTCCCTTTTTATTTTCTCTATGTCCCTCTTGTACCGCTCGGACCATTGTAACAGAACTGATAATCAGTAAAAACGACATTACCGTTACGAAGATTAATGGTGCTCCGGTAATCCCAAAAGGAGCTGTAGAAAATACAAAATCAGGTACTGGCCAAGATGGAGAGCTAAACCTTAATGCCCCATAAGCAATAAGAAAACCAGCAAAAGTGAAAGCATCTGATAATAAGAAATACCACATCATCAGTTTACCATAACTAGCCTTAAAAGGTTCTTTACCGCCTGACCAGGCGTCTGTTTGTTCAGAATTTTGTACAACAGCTTCAGTAGCCATATCAAAAAGTGTTTAAATATTTTATCTATACAGAGTAAAAAAGAATAATAAATATAACCAAAGGGCATCTACAAAATGCCAATATGTAAGTGTTAGTCTAAAACGTAAAGTTCTTTTTGTAGTCACTTTATGAGGTAACATAAAGGCATGCAACAACGCTACTATCAATATTCCGATTCCTCCAAGAACATGTGCAGCGTGAATACCTGAAATAACATATACAAAAGAACCAGATGGATTTGTAGTTAACTCTACACCAATAGCAGCTAAATCTAACCATCCTTGATATTGAGTACCTATAAAGATAAATCCCAAAATAGAGGTAGCTATCAAACCTAATCTATATCCCAGCGTATTTTCCTTTTTGAAAGCGGAATAGGAAAGCTGGAGAGTTATACTAGAAATTAGCATTACTCCAGCACTTACATAAAATATGTGTGGCATGGCAAATTCTAACCAATTACCAGCACCTTGTCTTACAATATAAGCGCTTGTAAAGGCGGCAAACATCATACCTATACTAGCACATGCTACCCAGAGTGCAAATAATAAAGGAGGTATTTTATTTTGTCTAAAAGAACTATTTGCCACTACATCCATTATTCTAATATTTAAATTTTATCCAATAACAATGCAATGAAAGAAACAGGAATATAGAAGAACGAAGTAAACATTAATGCCTTGGCACTTTGCTTATTAAATTTAAGTTTAAACCTTAAGGCAAAAAACAAGTACACTGTGGTCATTAAACAAACGACTATCAGTGACATCCAACCGGATATATCTAAGTAAAAAGGTAGAAAACCGACAGGAAATAAAAATAAAGTATACAATACCGATTGTAAACCAATCCGATGATCGATTTCCCCATTTTCATTAATTGGCATTAATTTAAAGCCAGCGTTCGAATAATCTTCATGCCCAAGCCATCCAATAGACCAGAAATGAGGAAATTGCCACAAAAACTGAAAAGCAAATAATGACATACCAAGAATAGTCAAAGAACCTTCTGCTGCCACACAACCAATTAAAACAGGTAATGCTCCAGGTACAGCACCCACCGCTACAGCAACAGGTGAAATCCTTTTAATCGGTGTATATACAAAAGCATAACTCACCAAGGCGAAAGTACCGAGAAAAGAGGTCAAAGGATTAAATAGGGCTAATGAAACTATACCCAGTAAACTAAAAACACCAGCTAATAAAACTGCATCAGTTACTTTCATTCTTCCAGCAGCTAAAGGTCTATTGGCCGTCCTTCTCATCTTGGAATCATAAGCACGTTCTAACACCTGATTCAAAATATTGGCAGCAGCAGTTATGAAAAAACCACCAAAAGATAGAAGGCTTAAAGCAGTAAAGCTAAAATCATTAGGTTTTACTGCTATTAAAAAAGCCAAAACTGAACTGAACACAACCGTTAAAGACAGCCTAAGTTTAGTTAAAAGACCAAAGTCTTTTAACCATGAACCGGCTACAGCTTTTTCTGTTAGAGTTCTATCTTTCATTTCCTATCAAGTTCATTAATTTCCCGACACCTAATCATATAAAAATTCTAGTGGTGACTTGCATCTGCCTTTTCTGCTTCCGATAAAGGAACGATTTGAGGGGTGAAATCTGAGCCCTCATTCTTACTATAATCATAAGCCCATCTCTCAACCGCAGGCAATTTACCTGGCCAATTTCCATGTCCCGTATCGATTGGAGTAGTCCATTCTAAAGTAGTAGCTTTCCAAGGATTTTTTGTAGTCAACTTCTTACCATACCAAATACTATAGAAGAAATTGATTACAAATAGTAATTGAAATCCAAAAGTAACAATAGCAGCTATCGTAATGAACTGGTTTAATTCGGTAAAATGACTGAAAGTTCCAAAAGCGTCGAATCGATAATATCTTCTAGGTACCCCAGCCATACCAATATAATGCATAGGCCAAAATACTGCATAAGCGCCAATCATAGTCCCCCAAAAGTGTACTTTACCTAAAGTATCACTCATGAATCGACCATACATTTTAGGAAACCAATGATAGATTCCTGCAAACATACCAAAGAACGCGGCAACTCCCATTACAATATGAAAGTGTGCCACCACAAAATAGGTATCGTGCATTTGAATATCTATTGCAGAGTTTCCTAAGAAAATACCAGTTAATCCTCCAGATATAAACATAGATACAAAACCAATTCCAAACAAACTAGCGGGATTAAATCGAATATTACCTTTGTATAGGGTAGCAATCCAATTAAATACTTTTACCGCAGAAGGAACTGCAATGATTAAGGTAAATAAAACGAATATATTAGAAATAAAAGGATTAACTCCTGACATAAACATGTGATGGGCCCAAACTATAAAAGATAGAAAAGCAATTGCTAAGATGGAAAACACCATCGCTTTATAACCAAATATGGGCTTTCGAGAATGAACTGAGAGTACCTCACTAACAATACCCATAGCAGGCAAAATGATAATATACACCTCTGGGTGACCTAAGAACCAAAATAGATGCTGATACAACACAGGGCTACCACCAACATGATCTAGAGCCTGACCACCAATGAATATTTCAGAAAGGAAAAAACTGGTTCCCAATCCTCTGTCAAACATAACTAAAAGAAAAGCAGAAACTAAAACGGGAAAAGACAACAAACCAATGATAGCTGTAATAAAGAAAGCCCAAATGGTTAATGGCAAACGCCACATGCTCATTCCTTTGGTTCTCAAATTCAAAACCGTAGTAATGTAATTGATACCACCTAGAAGAACAGATACTACGAAGAAAACCAAACTCAGTACCCATAACGTCATACCTGTACCAGAACCACTAGAAGCCATTGGTAATGCACTTAATGGTGGATAAGCAGTCCAACCACCTGCAAAAGGACCAGTATTCACGAACAGAGATACGAACATGATAACACCGGCCAGAAAGAAAAACCAATAGGAAAGCATATTTAATAGAGGAGATGCCATATCTCTAGCACCAACCTGTAACGGAATTAATAAGTTACTGAACGTTCCAGACAATCCTGCTGTGAGTACAAAGAATACTAAAATAGTACCATGCATGGTCACCAAAGCGTAATAGAACTCAGGAGCTAGCGTACCAATTCCAGCATCATTTACTACAATCCACTTTCCTAATACAGGTTTGAGCCATGCCAAACTTTCTTCCGGAAAACCAAGTTGTAGTCTAAATACCAATGACATTAATGCACCAATAATAGCCCAGAACATCCCTGTAATTAGGAACTGTTTCCCAATCATCTTGTGATCTTGACTAAAAATATAGGTGGTAATGAAATTAGACTGAAACTTATCTCCATGGTGGTGATCATGAAAATGATCGTCAAAACCATTCTTTTCAATCAAATCGTTCTCACTAATCTGAGGCTCTTGAATTACTGCGTTTTCCATTTTAGAAAATTTAATTTACTATAATTCACTATTCTTATAAGGATCTGAATCCGTTCCCTTAATAACGGCATCATAATAGGAAGCTTGACCAGAAATCCAAGCATCGTATTCCTCCTGGGAAACAATTCTAACAATTTTTCTCATACTGAAATGGCCTTTACCACATAATTCCGCACATGCCAATTCAAAGTTGAAATCTTCCCAAAGTAAAGGGCTCTCTGGATCATCCGGATTAACAGGAATATTATATTCATCATAATCCTTCAGTTGTTGCCTATACTCCTCAGTAGTAACAGTTGGTGTAAAAACAAAATACGTAGGCATGCCGGGAACAGCATCCATTTTAACTCTGAAATGAGGCAAATAAAAATTATGCAAAACATCCCTGGATGTGATTCTAACTCTAACCTTCTTACCCACCGGTAAAACTAATTCATCTACATGTATATCGTCTAGATTTTTGGTGTCCTCCCAATTTTGACCTAAAGGATTAGTACCATCTATTAACCTGAAATTCTTTTCACCAATTAATCCGTCAGGACCAGGATATCTCAACATCCAAGCAAATTGATAACCAGTTGCTTCAATTTCCATATATTCTTCATCAGGAGAAACATCTGCCATCACATCGTTCCAGGCATCAAGACCCTTTATCACAAGAAATGCCATGACAACAGCAGGAATACCCGTCCAAATCAACTCTAACTTATTATCATGTGAAACGTAAGCCGCTCTCTTATTTCTCCTTCCACTGTATTTAAAAGAAAAATAAAAAAGAAGAATGTGTGTAATAATAAATACAATTCCCGTAAGCAACAAGGTTACCTTAAACATGCTATCCAACTCACCACCATGAGCGGAAGCGGGAATATGAGGTCCAAAACCCAAAAAGTAGTTTTGATAATAAGCTCCAGAAACAATCACCCCTCCAAGGAAAACAAATAAGAAAATAAAAGAATACAACCCTTGCTTTTTGTTATTGATTTCTTGAACTTCTTCCTCTCCTCTAATTTTAGAAGTTAAATCTGAGACTTTTCCTATCTGAACCGCCACTATAGCAATCAGAACTAAACTAATTAGAATCAGAATAAATGTCATTTTTTAAGTTTTTATAAGGTTAAAACAACCATATTTAAATTTTGCTTAATAAACTTTTCCTTAAACGTGATGGTGTACACTTTCCGCCAAATAAGGATCATTTTTGGGTACCAAAGAGGCCTTTGAAAGGTGATTAAATACCACAAAAACAAATCCTGCTAAAAAACCCAGCATAGTGCCAATCTCCAATAATCCAGGCAAAGTAAATCCAGCAACTGAAGAACTGCCATGATGATCTCCAGCACCGTGATCTAAAGCTCCCTCCATGTGAGCTAAAGCTTCATGTGTGGTATGTAAAACTCCAGGTTTAATCATTTGAAAGAAATCCCACCAATGACCAAAGAAAACCAGAATAGATACAAAAATTAGTGTACCGTATTTTCTTTTATTGTCATTCCTCATTAATACGAAGAATGGCAAGACGAAATTGATGATAAGATTACCGTAAAACAAAACGGGATAGTTTTCTTGACGCTCCTGAAAATAAACTGTCTCCTCCCCAACATTACCATACCAAATCAACATGAATTGAGAAAACCACAAATAAGTCCAAAAAATACTAAAAGCAAACAAGAATTTACCTAAATCGTGTAAATGTTCTTCGGTTATTCCCTCCAAATTCCCTAAAGACTTTAAAAAGGAAATAGTAAGGATAGTTAAAGCCATAGCAGCAACAAACCAACTAACAGCAGTATACCAAGCAAATAAAGTACTATACCAATGTGCATCAACTGACATGACCCACAACCAAACAATAGCAGCACTCGAAAATCCAGCAACTGGAAGGAAAGCGGCAGACCAAATTCTGTATTTTTTATGATGTTGATATGAATTATCACCAGATTCGTCCTCATCTAAAGACAATCCTCTCATTCGCTTGGCAAAAAAGATCCAGATACCAACAATGATTAAGGTTCCCAAAGTGTACCAAACCGGATTTAAAAAAGACGATTTATGAGCTAATATTTCATCTTCTTCTAATGCAGATGCATCTGTCCAATGATAGAGGTGGTGGGAATGTAACCAAATACCGCCTATAATGACAGCCATTAAAAGTAAACCGGGAATCATAAATAGAGAGTATGCTTCCCAAATTCTTTTAATTTGAGTATACCACCCAGCCCAAGCAGTTGTAAAGGCACTTAAAATGAAAAGTGAAATAAATGCTATTCCAGTGAAAAACACTGAATTATGCAAAAAATTTGACCAAAACCTACTGTGTAGCGCATCATCTGCTACAAAAAAGGTTAATAACATACACAGCACACCTAGCCCCATAAAGGCACCTAATACTTTTTTGGCTTGCGATGTAAAAACAAATTGGTTCATCGTATGATATTTTTATTCTTCACCTAGCTCAATAACAGCCATTGGTGTTCCGTATACTTTATTTAAAGAATTTTCCATTTCATCGTAGGTAGCTTTTACATCAGCAGCTTGTAAAGTCCTGATATAATGTATCACCTGCCATCTTTCTTCAAAAGACATCTTATCCGCATAGCCACCCATTACATTTTTTCCGTACATAATGGCATGGTAATATCTTCCATTACTAGCAGTAGCTAAATCACCTACTAAAAAATTAGCAGGAGCAGCAGGATAAACCCCACCCGGATCTCCTGTTGCAGGATTGGGATCTCTTACCAAATAACCAAGGCCATCTCCTTTTTCACCATGACATATCCCACAAAAAGTATTGTATAATTCCTTACCTCTTGCCAGACCATCTTTAGTTATTGGATAAGGATTTTCTATAATTTCCTTACTAGCTCTGACCCTTTCTTCTTCAGTATCATCGTAATAGTAAGGCACATGACCATTTAAAGTGACTGAAATGGCGTTGATAGCATTTCTGCCACGAATCGCCTCTTCCTTTTTAATCCGTTCCATTGGAGACTTAGCCGCAGCCACACCAGCATAACCGCGCGGGACAGTTCCTTGAACTGGCAATTTAGGGTTGGACAAATCTTTTAATGGCAATACACTTTCCTCATTCCAAGTATTATGGTCATAATTAATATAAACATTACTCTCGACAGCAACCGAGTGGGCCATATCCGGCATGTATTCTGTTCCAGGGGAATTGACCCCTGCCTGTTGACATCCAGCTAAAACTAGTGGAATAGCCACAGTATAACATGCCCATTTTAAAGTCTTCATTTTTATAAAATTAAATTTTATATAGATTTTGTATTCACTTCTTCAGCTCCTGTGGAACTAAAGAAATTATTTATTTTTTCCTTTAAAGTCTCATCTTGAGAACTGGTATCGAATGCAATACAAAATTTATCGTCCGTAATTCTATCATCTAAAGTAATTGCCTCTGTACCTGGACCTAATCCATTAACGGTGAAAAAAGATACTACCATTCCAATCGCAGCAAATAATACAGTCACCTCAAATGTAATCGGAATAAATGCAGGAACAGACCAATACGGTTTTCCTCCAAATATTATAGGCCAATCTCTCGTAAAGACCCAAGTCATAAATAAAAAAGCAGTTAAGGTTCCAATAGCTCCGTAAAAGAATCCTGCGATATGCAACCTACTTTCAGATAATCCCATTTCGTGATCTAAGCCGTGAACGGGAAAAGGAGTGAAAACATCCATAATCTCGAGATGATCTTCTTTAGCTTTGCGAACAGCTTTTAATAAAATCTCTTCGTCATTATAAAGACCAAATAGTACTTCTTTTTGTCCTTCCATTTTATTGTTGAAGTTGTAAGGTTTTTAATGGGTTTCGGCATGTTCAGTTACAACTGCCTTTTCCTTATATTTATCAGCATCCATTACATATTGATCTCCTGAGGACTTCAATATACTTTTAACCTCTGCTACTGCAACCACTGGAGCCGTTCTGACAAAAATCAAATAAAGCGTGAAGAATAATCCAATTGTACCAAGGAAAATTCCTATTTCTACCCAGGTTGGAACATAATAACTCCAACTAGTAGGTAAATAATCTCTGGCAAGTGTGGAAGCGATGATTACAAAGCGTTCAAACCACATTCCTATATTTACGAAAATAGACATTACAAAAGTCCAGAAAATACTTCGTCTAATTTTTTTAGACCAAAAAATTTGAGGAGACAACAAATTACAACTCATCATTCCCACATAAGCCCACCAATATGGTCCGAATACTCTGTTATAGAAGGCATATTGCTCATAAATGTATCCTGAATACCAAGCGACAAATAACTCTGTCAAATAAGCTGTTCCAACAATAGTGCCGGTAGCAAGAATCACCTTATTCATACTTTCAATATGACCAAGGGTAATATAGTCTTGTAAATTCAAAACTTTTCTGGTGATAACCATCAAAGTCTGTACCATAGCGAATCCAGAGAAGATAGCTCCAGCAACAAAATAGGGTGGGAAAATAGTAGTATGCCAACCAGGAATTACAGAAGTAGCAAAATCAAAGGAAACGATAGTATGAACTGAAAGAACAAGAGGAGTTGCCAGACCAGCAAGGACTAAAGACAAACTTTCAAAACGTTGCCAATGCTTGGCTGAACCAGTCCAACCAAAAGATAAAAATCCATATATTTTCTTACGAAACCCCTTAGCTCGATCTCTTACTGTAGCAAAATCAGGTACTAATCCAGAATACCAAAATAAAAGGGAAACTGTGAAATAAGTCGAAATTGCGAATACATCCCACAATAAAGGAGAATTAAAGTTAACCCATAATGGTCCTCTTGTATTAGGATAAGGGAAAATAAAGAATCCCAACCACAATCTTCCCATGTGGATGAGAGGAAATTGGCCTGCACAGATTACCGCAAATATGGTCATAGCTTCCGCTGCTCTATTTACACCGGTACGCCACTTTTGTCTGAAGAGCAACAAAATAGCAGAAATCAAAGTACCCGCATGACCAATACCTACCCACCAAACGAAATTGGTAATATCCCAGCCCCATCCAATAGTTCTATTCAGGTTCCAAGATCCAATACCTTTCCATATCGTCCAGAAAACAGAAAAAACATACAAACCAAGAAATCCTGCAGAAATAGTAAAAGCTATTATCCAGGACAGACTTGGAACCCGCTCTGTAGGAGAACAAATATCTTCCGTTATCTGGTGGTAGGTTTTTCCGCCTGTAATTAACGGCTCTCTAATAGGAGAAACGACTGCACTCATTTTTTACAATTTATTTTACGCCTTTAAGGCTTCGTCTTTATTATTAATCTTTGCTGAATAACTCACTGAAGAACGAGTATTGGTTTCTTCCAATACCAAATAATTCAATGGATGATTTAATCTATCAGCTATAACACTCTCTTCGTTATTGGCATCGCCAAATACTATAGCACCAGTTGGACAAGCAGTTTGACAAGCTGATTTAACATCATTCTCATTTAATCTTCTCCCTTCCTTTTTAGCTGTCAATTTTCCTTCCTGAATTCTCTGTACACAGAAACTACATTTCTCAATTACCCCTCTTGATCTAACCGTTACGTCAGGATTTAAAACCATTCTAGTCAGGTTATCAGCTCCAAATGGCAATTCCTCTTCGTTGACAGGATATTCATTAGAGGGGAATAAATCAGCTGTAGTATAATCTAACCAATTGAATCTTCTTACTTTATATGGACAATTATTAGCACAATAACGGGTACCAATACATCTGTTATAAGTCATCTGATTTAAACCTTCACTGCTGTGGTTGGTAGCGGCCACTGGGCATACGTTCTCACAAGGAGCATTATCGCAATGCTGACACAACATTGGTTGGTAAACCACATTGGGGTTTTCAAAATCTCCATAGAAATAACGATCAATTCTAAGCCAAGTCATTTCATGGTGTCTGGAAACTTCATACTTGCCAACAATCGGAACGTTATTTTCTGCAATACAAGCGACTTGACAAGCACCACATCCTATACACGCATTCAAGTCTACATGCATTTTCCAATGATGCCCCTGCTCGTAATAGTTCTCCTTATACTCATCGTAAGGATAAAGGGTATGTTGGTTTAACTTTTCTGCCTCTCCTCTTTTCTCAGTAATATGCTCTGCTAAATGATTGATTTCCTTTAAAGTAGATTGGTAGATAATTGAACGTTCCGTAATTCCACCCTGATATCCCTCTCCAACTGTCATAGCCGTTTTTTCATCAACATTGAGGGTTTCTCCACTTACAGGGTCTACCGCCTTAAGACCCATTGAGTGATGATATTGAACACAAGCAAAATCTTTTTCTTTTGCCTTAGATTCACTTACCTCTACTCCTGTTGCAAAATATTGTGTGTTTCCATCTTGATCAATACCTAACCAAGACTGAACCGACGTCCCCACATGATTGCCTAATGCCAATCCTTGTTTACCGGTATAAGTTCTTCCATATCCTAATGCCAAAGACACTGTACCCCCCATCTGTCCAAATTGTCTGACTACCGTAACTTCTTTGGCTTCAGAATTAACCTTCACATCTACTTTATCGGCTTCCCCATAAAATTCTCTGCCGTTTAGGTTATTTAAAGAAGTAAACTCATTTCCGCCTTCCCAACTAACAGGTACTCCTAAATAGTTGCCCCACACACATCTGTTGATAGGGTCAGGCATTTCTTGAAGCCAAGGGTTATTGGCATATTGACCCGCCCCCATATTGACTGTTTCAAAGAAGGAAATTTCCAATCCATCTTTGCTAGGCTTTGTTATTTGACTTCCTAAACTAGAAACAGGAATAGCAGCATTTGTATTTACTCTAACCTCTCCAGGCAATTCAAATACCCCATCGTGAAGGGTCTGATCCCAGAACATCTGAAACGATGCATAGGTATCTTGTTGATTAAACATAGACTGCCAAGAAGACTTTAAATAATCAAATACCGGCTGATCGCTTGTATTTGTTAAAAATGAACTGTTTGACCAAACTAAAAGTGATTCTTCTATTTGCCTGGTAGCAAATAAGGGGGAAATTGTTGGCTGAATTAAAGAATATTGGCCACTGTATGGCTCCACATCTCCCCAACTTTCCAAATAATGGTGAGTCGGTGCAGCAAAATCACATAATAAAAGCGTTTCATTAGGCAATCCACTTAATGAGACTTTAAGACTAACTTTGGACAAAGCTGCTGCAAAAGTCGAAGCGTTAGGCAAGTCATAAGCTGGGTTAGCTCCATCAAGGAAGAAAACTGCATCTACTGACCCACTATTCATGGATTGTATTAAGCCTTGAATATTTTGATCAATTCCTTTTCGTTGATTCCCCACTCTATCGAAAGATATGGTAGTACCATAACTTCCTATCATTTGATTAATGGCATTTATGAGCAGTTGTTCCGCTTTGTTATTGCTACTGCTCACGACCAAACCAGCACCTTTTGCAGTTAACAATTTGGCCGCAACCTTATCTATCTGTGCCTTAACTCCCTCATTTACCGCAGGTCCACTGACGATTTCCTTACCTTGATTAATTGCCAATGCATTATAGAGGGCCAAAATTGCAGCACCTTGTTCACTTGGCTTAACCAAAATTCTATTATCGGCATTTGATCCTGTCAAACTCATATGACTCTCTACTTGAATATGGTGAGACATAGTAGCAGTTTCTAAATCTTTGCCAATTTTTCTTTTGCTGGAATATTGGGTAGCATATTCAACTGGGGAAATCCAAGTACCTAAAAAGTCAGCATTGAAACTAACAATTATATCGGCTTGATCAAAGCGATAGGTAGGCAAACCAGCCAATCCAAATGAAGCCTCATTAGCTTGAATCATTGCAGAATAGGAAACAGCATCATACTGCACCAATTCTGTGTTAGGGTAAACTTTGGAAAAATCTTCAACCGCTTTCAAGGTTAAAGGACTCATTATTGTATTAGCTACAATCTTGATGTTGGAATTAGGAGTTAACTTTGCTTTAATCGCATCATCGACTATTTTCCAAGCACCTGCTGCATCATCAGACTTCGCATTGAAAAATTCTACTTCCCCATTAATAATTTTACAAGGACCTTGTAATCTGTTATTATCATACAAACTTAAAACACTCGCTTGCGCTCTGGCACTAGTTCCACCTTTTGTAACGGAAGACAAGGTATTGCCCTCCACCTTGATAGGTCTACCTTCTCTTGTTTTTACCAAAACTGGACAATAATCTCCTCCCTGTACATAAGAGGAAGCATAATAAGTAGCTACTCCTGGAACAATTTCATCTGGTTTAACTACATAGGGAATTGCTCGCTTGACGGGGATTTCGCAACTCGCTGCTATGGTAGCTGCTCCCAAACCAAAACCCATATATTTTAAGAAATCCCTTCGGTTGGCCGCAGACCCCTTTTCCACTAGTTGCTCCGCCAAGGAAGGTTGATTAGAAAATTCCTGTTCGATTGACTTTGTATATTCCGGGTCATTGGTCAATTGTTCCAAACCTACCCAAACCATATCATTTTTCATCTCGTTTTTTTGATCCATTTTAGTCAATATATTAGTAATGGCATTTTTGACATTCTAAACCCCCTATATCTTCAACCGTAACTTTATCCTTTTTACCTGATGCTAAATCCGCATGCAATTTTTCGTAATCTTGGTAATATTCATTGGAGGTAAATTGTACTTCAGTTTCCCGGTGACAATTGATACACCAACCCATAGATAATGGTGCATACTGGGCAACAACTTCCATTTCCTCTACAGGTCCATGACATTGTTGACATTCCAACTTGCCAACCGTAACGTGCTGTGCATGATTGAAATAAGCGTGATCCGGAAGATTATGGATTCTTACCCATTCAATAGGTCCCTGAATTTTATCTTTTGTCTCATTGGTAAGAGAAGTTTTAATTCCTTCCCACTGGTCTTCGATTAATTGTTCTCCTTTGGCATCGAGCGTTCCCGCTTCTTTAATGTAAGTATCCGCTATCCAATTCATATAAACCCTCTTGATGTCCTCCTCAGAAAATTCATCGTAATTTTCCAAATAAGTATCTGTATTTGGATCAAAACCAATTGAAGCATAAATTTTGGTCAATTCGGCAGTACCATATTTTGAACCCACTTTAATGGCTTTGTGACAATTCATACAAGTATTGGCAGCAGGGATAACGGAATGCTTTGATCTTCTTGCACCGTCATGACAGTATTGACATTCAATCTTATGTAATCCAGCATGTGTAGCATGTGAAAAGGCAATAGGTTGAGTAGGTTCGTATCCCTGTTGTCTGCCCAACATAATGGCATTATTAACAGTGGTGTATCCACCCAAAACAACTAAAGCAAAAATAACAAAAGCAATAATTCCTTTGCTGGTAAGGATTTCTACTAAGGACTTTCTTTGAATATCAGTTTTGCCTTCGTTAATAGCCACCATATAATTCAAATTAGACAATACTTTTGCCAGAATTATAGCTAAGAAGGCTAAAACAATCGCTAAAATAGCAAACAGAAGGGTGTTATCTGTTGCTTCGGAAGATTCATCAGTAGATCCACCAACAGGCCCCACTGCTAATGGCTGAGGACCGCAACTTCCATCATAGGTGCATTGGATGTACTCTAATAAGCTAGCAATTTCATCATCAGTGAGATTCAAAAAATTGCTCATTACATTGGGTTTCCACTGATTCCACAATTCTGTTGCTCTAGGATGACCAGCATTGATCATTGCTGAAGAATTTCTTATCCAAGCATATAAATCTTCTTGTGGATATTCAGCCCATCTCTCCTCTACCCCTCCTAATGCTGGTCCAACCAAATCGGACTTCATGTCTTTGTTGTGGCAACTTGCACACTGATTTCGGAAAAGGGTTTTACCCGCATCGATATCAGCCGCTCCTACAGAACTAACCAATGTCATCGTAAAGATGAAAACTGCTAGAACTATTCGATTTTTTGAAATGATGTTCTTTAACATTTTAAATGTGGATTTTAACACCTCTTTATTTAGATTCAATTATGTCGTTTTTTGTCAGCGCAAAGATAAAATTCAAAGGCTTTATTGTATAAAAATATAGAACCTCTTGGCTTATTTAGATAAAGTCTAAATTAGATAGCTACTTTTGCAGATATATGGGGCCAAGGATCGTAATTAACCAATTCGAAATCTTCGTATTCAAAATCAAAAATAGAGTTTCTCTCTTCTTTAATAATTACCTTCGGTAAAGGTCGCACAGTTCTCGACAATTGCAGCTTTGCCTGCTCGATATGGTTGCTGTAAAGGTGAACATCTCCAAAAGTATGTATGAAATCTCCTAAACCAAGACCGGTTACATGGGCCATCATCATAGTTAGCAAAGCATAGGAGGCTATATTGAAGGGCACTCCTAAAAAAACATCAGCGGATCGCTGATACAGTTGGCAACTCAACTTGCCCTCCGCAACATAAAATTGAAACAAAGCATGGCATGGCATTAAGGCCATCTCTTCGAGTTCTCCCACATTCCAAGCACTAACTACAATTCTTCTGCTATCCGGATTGTTTTTTAGCGTTTCTGCAGCTTGCTCAATTTGATTAATAACAGTCCCATCATATCCTTTCCAACTTACCCATTGCTGGCCATAAACGGGACCCAAATTACCATTATCATCTGCCCATTCGTTCCAAATGCGAACCCCGTTTTTTTGCAAATAAGCAATATTAGTATCTCCTTTAAGAAACCATAATAATTCGTGAAGAACGGATTTGAAATGAATCTTTTTTGTTGTTATTAAAGGAAAACCTTCACTGAGATTGAAGCGCATTTGGTATCCAAAAAGGCTAAGGGTACCTGTTCCGGTTCGATCTGTTTTTTCAGAACCTTCTTTTAATATCTTTTCAATCAGTCGGTGGTAGGACTGCATGTGTTTATTAATGTTTGCGTAAAACAAATATAATTTTTTGAATTTTTAAAGGTTACCTAAAAAAACATTCAAACATTAATTTTTTTGGGTTGTTTGCCGTAAAAGAATTCAAATGGCTTATCATAGTTTATCGGATACCGTTTCAGACCTAAGGAAAACCAAACAATTGTTAGAGGTTAAAAGTGAGGTAAATCCCAATTTAGAGGCCGCTGAAATTCACCGAAGAATTTTTGAAAAGGGTGGCCCTGCCATTCTCTTTACCAATTTAAAAGGCACTTCATTTTCAGCCCTCAGTAATTTATATGGGACTATTGACCGCACAGAATACCTATTTAGAAAAACGCTTCCGAAAGTAGCCAAAATCATAGCCCTAAAGGCCGACCCCTCAGTTTTCCTAAAAGATCCTTTATCCTACCTCTCTGCTCCTGTGACCGCTCTTACTGCACTACCTCGAAAAAGAAGATTAGCTCCCATCTTGTATGGTAAAACCACTATAGATCAATTACCTTTAATCAAGTCCTGGCCCGATGATGGTGGTGCTTTTGTTACCCTTCCTCAAGTTTTTTCAATGCCTCCTAATTCTTCAAAAATCATGGATTCTAATTTAGGCATGTATAGAATCCAACTAACGGGTAACGATTATCCAATTAATGAAGAAATAGGACTTCACTACCAATTACACAGAGGAATAGGTGTACATCACACCATGTATAATGAATGCGAGGACGAATTTAAAGTAAGCATATTCATAGGTGGCCCTCCCTCTCATGCTTTTTCAGCTATTATGCCATTGCCAGAGGGTTTATCAGAACTTACCTTTGCAGGAATGTTGGGAGGAAAAAGATTTGGCTACTGCATACAGGACGGATATTTCCTTTCAGCTGATGCTGATTTTGTCATCACAGGAATAGTGAAAAAAAATGAAAAGAAGCCTGAAGGGCCATTTGGAGATCATTTGGGATATTACAGTCTTCAACATCCCTTTCCTGTCCTTAAAGTGCAACAGGTCTATCATAGAAAAAATGCCATTTGGCATTTCACTGTCGTGGGCAGACCTCCACAAGAGGATTCGAGTTTTGGGCATCTAATTCATTTAATGGTTAAAAATTTAACCGCTCAGGAATTTCCTGGGGTAAAAAGTATTCACGCTGTCGATGCAGCAGGGGTACATCCTCTTTTGTTGGCCGTAGGAAGCGAACGATACATGCCTTTTCGGGAAGAAAAACCAGAAGAAATACTTACTCAAGCCAATAGAATAATTGGAAGTGGACAAACTTCTTTAGCCAAATATCTTTTTATAGCTGCGGGAAATAGACATCCAGAATTAGATGCAAGAGATACTGACCACTTCTTCAATCACGTGCTACAAAGAGTAGATTGGAAAAGAGATTTGCATTTTCATACTAAAACTACCATTGACACTTTGGACTATTCTGGAGAGGGATGGAATGAAGGTTCCAAAGTAATCATTGCCTGCTGTGGACCAATACTCAGAGAATTAGGAACAGAACTACCCACAGATTTTAGTCTTCCTCCCGCTTTTCACGAAGTGGTCATAGCCCGCCCAGGTGTATTGGCTGTACAACTTACCCCTGGTCAGCCTATTGAAGACTTGATTCAAGCATTGAAAAATCAGGATATGAGTTCTTTTCCGCTTATAGTAGTCGTAGATCAACCCCACTTTACAGCGGCTTCTCTCAATAATTTCGTCTGGACGGTATTTACCCGTTCTAATCCCGCTAAAGATATTTACGGCATTAATGCGTTTGTTAAAGACAAACACTGGGGATGTGCAGGTTCCCTCATTATAGACGCCAGAATAAAAAACCACCATGCCCCTGAACTCCTGCCAGATAAAAAAATACAAAAAAATGTCGATAAACTTTTTTCTAAAGGAGGGGAATTGTATAATGTTGTATGAATTTATTTTTCAACTCCATTAAAGAATTAAATCTTACAGATTCCAATCATAAAGCCAATCCCGTCAAGGAGGTTTTAGACGAGTTTTTAATGAAAGGGTGGTACCGAATGAACAATAATTTGTTTACCGTCCACTGTATGTTTTTCGAAAACATGGTAAGTTCAGTATTGTGGCTAAGACTACCCCTTCGCAATTATAAAAAATCTAAAAGCCTTCGGCAAATATACAACCGAGTCTATTCCAATTTTAGAGTGGAAATTAGAAAAGCGACTTATTCGAAAAGTCAAGAAGCTTTATACCAAAAATATGTGATTGACCTCAAACAAAGGAGCGGTTCTTTTGCATCTTATGTTGGACATAGATTTAATACCTATGAAGTTAATGTATATGACGACGATCTACTAATTGCCTTTAGCTATTTTGATTTAGGTCATAATTCAATAGCTAGCATATTGGGAGTATTTCACCCTCATTATCAAAAATACAGTTTGGGGATTTTCACCATGTTGGCTGAGATAGAATACGGCTTAAAAAATGGATTTAGCTATTATTATCCTGGATATGTGGTTTTAAAAAATCCAATTTTTAATTATAAATTAAGAATCAAGCCCATGGAATTTTACCATCCACCTGAAGAGGCATGGATACCATGGGAATCCTTTGGTCCTTCATATGATTTGATTGAAATTTTAACCCAAAAAATACGGTCTTTAGCCAAGACGCTTAGAGAAAAGGAGATTCCATATAGCATCATACAGCAGACCGAATACAACCACAATACGGAAGATTGGTTGAGTTTTGGACCGTTATTGGATCACCCTTTATTTATCACTATAGCTAATTCTAAAGGCTTAGATCATTTTACTGCTATTGTTTTCCACCCCTATCAGATGGCCTATGCTGTATGTAAAGGCAAACATCCCATTCAATTAGATATCAGTCTCTTTTTCTTTGAAGATGACAATGAAATCCAACAAGAAAGCTCGGTCGATTATAACAGTTATGAACTATTAGAAATTTTGACGGTTAAAAAGGAAATTTCTGATGTGGTTAATTATCTCCAAAACAGCCAATTACTGCCAAAATGATTCGCCATTTGTTCATCTTCACCTTAATCTTAGGGGTTATAGCCTGCGGTGGGTATCGCTCTTTACCGCTGGTAACCGAACCTGCTGATTGGAAAACTCAAGTCATTCCACAGACACCGTCCGACGATAGCGGAGATGCTGAAGCTGGCTTTCAATATGTAATCAATGGAGACTATATTGGATCTGGTGTCCCTATGGCACTTTTTCCCGAAAGAATGGCTAATCGTTCCTCCGATACCTTACTCAACCGACTTGGACTCAACGAAAATCTACCCTATGTAGTGACCGCTTTCGAAGCTGCTAATGGTATTCCCGTCCTGAATGGCAATTGCTTTACTTGTCATGCGGGAAAAATTGAAGATGAGGTAATTCTCGGGCTAGGAAATCCCTTCTCAGACTTTACTAGAAATCTTACGCCTGCGGCAAAAGCTTTAGATCTGGGGGTTCAACTTAAATTTGGAAAACATTCACCTGAGTGGGAGGCTTATGAATCATTTAGTCAATATTTCGAAGCGATTGGTCCATATATTCAAACTGAAAAAGTAGGGGTTAATCCGGCAGCGAGATTGGCAGAGGCTTGTGCTATGTATCGAGACCCTAAGGATTTGAGTTATACTTTTAACCCTACCTATTCTATGCACCGCTATACCCTTGCGAGCGACGTCCCACCCCTTTGGAATGTTAAGAAAAAAAATGCCCTTTATTACACCGCCGTTGGGAGAGGTGATTTTTCAAAGTTAATCTTCCAAGCTTCCGTATTAGGTATTCCAGATACCATCGCGGCAAGAAAAGCGGTGGATCATTTCGTCGATGTAGTCGCCTGGCTGAAAAGTTTGACTCCACCACCATTTCCAAGTCAAATCAATTCTAATCTTGCTGCAGAAGGGGCTATATTATTCAATCAGCATTGCTCTAAATGCCATGGGACTTATGGACCTGATGGGAATTACCCCAACAAAGTCGTTAGTTTGTCGCTCATCGGTACAGACCCTTACTATGCGTCCTATGCGGTGGAAGCTCCAATTGTAGCATGGTACAACAAAAGCTGGTTTGCCACCTCTCTTCCCAACTCCTGGTTTGAGCCTGTTGCAGGATATATCGCTCCTCCTTTAGATGGAATTTGGGCTACTGCTCCCTATTTACATAACGGTTCGGTCCCTAATTTGTGGACCTTATTAAAGTCCTCAGAAAGACCACACCAATGGGATAGAAATCCTCAAACTGCAGAATATGATTACGAACAATTAGGTTGGAAGGTCACCCATTTTGAGCGAAATTCAAAATATAGCTATGAAACTGGTTTACCGGGATATGGCAACCAAGGACATACCTTTGGCGATCAGCTTGAGGACCAAGAGCGCATAGCAGTAATTGAATATTTGAAAACTTTATAGCCTAGGGTCTAATGGACCAAAAGCAGCTGGATTGCTCAGTAGTGAATACTATATTTTCTAATTTCCTAATGAAGGATTCTAAAGCCATTCGATTATTGCGGTAAGCATCTAGTTGAGCAACCAATTCCTGATCCTCAAGAGTAGATGCATCTTTATTTACAATAACTGCATACTCTTTAACAAAATTCTTGAATTGTCGGGAATCATCATTAATACCGGACAAAACAGACTCTGGGACATTTGGATTTTCATTTTGTCCTTCCAAATATTCTTCTATCAGACTTCCGAGGGTTTCCAAACAAGCTAGGCGATCGTAAAAATCGGCGTTTAACGCCCTAAATTTTCTTTGATTTTCCAAAAATTTAGCGCGCCTGATAGCTATGGTTAAATCCGTTACCTTTTCGGTACAGTATTGACAGAGCGGGTACACCTCATCAAGCTCCTTTTTTAACCATTCTATTTGTCGCTCCCCTTCTGAAAGGTAATTAGGCAGCTGAAAACCCTTTTCAAATACGGTGGTTTCGGATCGAAATAATATTTTATTGATTCGCTGATTGATCTCCATTTGCTCCAATTCCTCTGGTAACACTCCTCCAACTTTCAAAACCTCCATTTTAGATCTGAAAAAATCAAAAAGTTTGATTTGGTCGTAGGCCTTTCCCAATTCTTGTAAATTATCGTTTACCTCCTGTGGCTGATTCAACAGGTCTGTCATGGTCAGTCCCTGTACTAACAATGGGTTATCAAACCAAAGTCTGACCTGACTTTCTAAGTTTTGAAACCATCTATTGTAATCGGGTGAATTAGCAAATACGTGAGCGTATCGATACAGTTTTAGGAGTCCATTCAAACCTTTAGCGTAGGCCATCCAATCCGTATATCTCGCATTGAGGCTTCGCTTAAATAAATCAACTTCTTCCTTGATATAAAGAGCTTGTTCGATGCAAACTAAAAAATCTCGTTCCAGTTCTTTAACCTGTTCATTGTGAATTTTAGTCAATTCATCTTTACTATTATTCAAATATACCTCTGCTATTTTTAGTTGATTATGGTTAGGGGTAAAGGCAGATTTACTTTGTACTACCAAAATAAAAGGAGTCTTAGACAAAGTAATTTCATCCTTAACTGCCTGGACATTTGGATAAGCATCCTTTCTTATCAGTCTGGTTCTTGAAGGTTTGTCAGCATCCCAATGAATTTTGTATAGATTGGCTCCAACTACCTTTTCTCTGTAATCTTCACTTAATTCCTGATTTAATAATTTGATGAAGAATTCGCTACTTATTTTTTCTGGTTGTTCTACCGCTTGAAGAGAATTTAAACCCTTACTGACTTGAGGAATAATTTGTTGAGTAAGGGTAAAAATTCCACCAGCTAAAGGATTAGCTACCAGTGAGGTAGCAGTTTTTCCAAGATCAATAGAAATTTTAGCTGTTTTTTGCCAAAACTCTACCGTATTATTGTCTTTAATGGCTTCAAATTGGATACTCGCAGTAATATCACCTTCAGCCAAAACCATATCTGGTATATTTTCTAAAACCCTTCCTCCATAGCCAGTGACTCTGGACATTTGATTTGGGTTTTGCATATCTTGAATCATAAGTGGAATGGTAATCTTTTCACCGTATTCCATCGGATTAGGAATATTGACTGCCAAATACATATACCTGGGAAAATCTCCTTTTTTCAGACCTATTTCTTTCTTTTCACTTCTCTGAAGATTTTCTCCTTCAAAAGTAGTTTTAAGGGCTTGTGGATTAATTAAAAACACGTAGGCAGCATTCAAATTATAATCATCGCCCGGCAATTCTTGGATTTTCCAATTCTCTACCAAGGAAGCGGTTATAAATTGAGCATAAGTAGGAAGCCATAAACTCAAGAGCCCAATAAAAAGTAGTATTTTTTTCATTCAACTGATCATTTCCAAAGTATAACGCATACTTGAAAAAGTTAGTGTTTTTTAATTTTTAGCAGCTACAAAATATTTTCGTTTGACATAATCAAATAACCAAAGTAATAATAAAATCCAGGGAAGTCCATGAAGAAGGGAATCCAGCCAATCTATTGGCTGCATGCCAACTGCACCGCCAAGAATCCATTGAATTTTTCCCAAAATGTGTGGTTCTGGGGTAAAAGGGGCAAGGCCTAGCGTTGCGCAGCCTACCAAAATAATCTTAATGTCGGGTAGAAATTTCAAAATTTTTAATTTTAGATTTTACAATACAATGATACAAAATGAAGAAGATAGTTGTTTTAGATGGATACACGCTTAATCCCGGTGACTTAAATTGGGAGCCCTTAAAAAAATTGGGCTCGACAATAATATATGAACGCACAGAACCACATCAAATATTAGAGAGGGCAAGGGACGCACATATCATATTAACAAATAAAGCTGGAATTACCCCAGAGATGATGGATCAACTTCCACTTTTGCAGGGGATAGTCGTTACGGCAACCGGCACCAATATTATAGATGCAAAAGCTGCTGCACTTAGAAATATTCCCATCCTTAATGCTAGAGGCTACAGCACAGATTCCGTAGCTCAAATGGTTTTCGGATTAATGCTACATCTTTTGTTGAGAATTGATATTCACGACCAAAGTGTAAAAGTGGGAGATTGGTCCAAGCAAAAAGATTTTTGCTATTGGCTACATCCTATGAGCGAGTTAGCTGGAAAAACCTTGGGAATATACGGATATGGTACCATTGGAAAAAAAGTGGGTTCAATAGGAGCCGCTTTTGGAATGAATATTTTAGCTCTTGGAAGAGAAGGAGGTCATCCCGTTCCGGAAAAAATAAAAGCTGAAAGCATTGAAGATCTCTTCCATAATGCGGATGTCATAAGTTTGCATGCTCCTTTAACTCCTACTAATGCTGGAGTTATTAACTATTCATTATTGAGTCTAATGAAACCTAGCAGCGTATTAATCAATACAGCTAGAGGAGGATTGATTGTTGAATCGGATTTGGATCAAGCACTTAGGGAAAGAAAATTATTTGCTGCAGGATTAGATGTGCTTAATGAAGAACCTCCTGCTCCAGATCATTCTTTATTTTCCAATCCATTTTGCACCTTAACTCCTCATATTGCTTGGACAAGTATAGAGGCCAGACAAAAACTCATGGAAATTACTTTGGAAAACGTGAGGTCTCTCTTATAAAAAAATGAAAAGTTTACCAAAACGACTATATTTGCGAAGTTTTTTTTAAACGAGCAAAAAAAAGAATAAAACTATGCAAGGCAAAGGTATCGTGAAGTTCTTCCTTGTTGTAATGGCCATTGTAACATTGGTTCAATACCTGTTTCTGTTACCAACTAGTAGGGTAGAAAAAGAAGCAGAGGAGACAGCAATCGCAGCAGCAGCAAATGTAAATGAAGAAGAAAAAAGAGATGTATATAAAGCGGCCAGAACGGCTTATTTGGATAGCATTTCTTCTGAAGTGGTATTTACCATTCCTTACTTGAAGACTTACACCTATCAAGAGCTAAAATCTCAGCAGTTAGCATTGGGTTTGGATTTGAAAGGTGGAATGAGTGTATTACTTCAAGTTGATTTAAAGGGATTTTTGAAAGCGTTATCCAACGAGAGTAAAGAACCTACCTTTCTGGCAGCGCTGGAAGAAGCGGATGAAGCATTGAAAAATGCGCAAACAGATTATGTTACTCTTTTTGCGGAAGCTTATAGAAGGAATGCTGAAGGCAAAAGTTTGGCTGCTATTTTTGCACGTAACGAAGCTTTAAGAGATCAGATAAACTTTGAAACTAACGATGGCGAAGTCGTTAGGATTATCCGAGAAAAGGCAGATGAAACGGTGGATTTAACTTTCAAATTATTGAAAGAGCGTATTGATAAGTTGGGAGTGACCCAACCTAATGTATCATTGGATCAAAATAGAGATTTGATTTTAGTAGAGTTGCCTGGGATAGATAACCCAGAGCGGGCAAGGTCTTTCTTGCAAGCTGCTGCAAAACTAGAATTCAAAAATGTATACCGCATATCCGACCCAGGGATTCAAGCTGCTATGGCAGAAGCTAACGAAAAGCTAGCCTCCACCATGGGTACTGATTTGACTCCAGAGATTTTGAGAATTGACACTACCTATGCTATTGATTCATTGGGTAATGAAGATAAAAATACAGTGGTATCTATCGATACTGTATTAAATCAAACATTGAATAATGCCGGTCCCCTATTTAGCAATTTAACTGTCAATACAACTGGCCAATATGGATTAGCTGTTATGGGCCTTGCCGATAAGAACAAGAGAAGTACCGTAAATGAATTACTGGCTAAAAGAGAAATAGCTTCTTTGTTTCCTCCAGATTTAAGATTTCATTGGGGAAAAGACCCTTTTAAGGATTTCCAAACTGGAGAAGTTACTGATCGTTATGAACTATATGCTATAAAATTAGAAAGAGGAACTGAAAAGGCTCCATTATCTGGCGATCATGTCACTGATGCGCGTGCCCAACCTGATCCTATGACCAACGCAGTTACCGTATCACTAAAAATGGATAATACGGGAACTAAAATTTGGGGTCAAATGACCACAAAAGCAGCTCAAGACAATAACAGGGAAATTGCTATTTTATTAGATGATGAAGTGGTTTCCGCACCTAGAGTTATTAATCCAATTACTACTGGTGATTCACAAATTACCGGAGTGGGTGACATCCAAGAAGCTAAAGACTTAGCTAATATTCTGCAAGTAGGAAAATTACCAGCTGAAACTAGAATTATACAAGAGTCATTGGTAGGACCATCCTTGGGTCAAGAGAATATTAATAAAAGTATTGCTGCTTTAGTTATTGGATTTTCCATCGTTTTAGTTTTCATGATTCTCTACTATGGAGGAGCTGGTATAGTGTCTATTATTGCACTATTGTTGAACTTATTCTTCATTTTTGCAGCTCTGGCTTCATTTGGTACTGTATTGACTTTACCTGGTATTGCGGGAATTGTTCTTACCATAGGTATGGCAGTAGATGCTAACGTAATTATTTTCGAGCGCGTTAGGGAAGAAATGAGAGAAGGCAAATCTCTTTTGATGGCCATTCAAGATGGTTTTAATAATTCCTATTCTGCCATTGTTGATGCTAACGTTACTACTATTTTAACAGCCTTTGTTCTGGCCTATTTTGGTCTCGGCCCCATAAAGGGTTTTGCAGTAGTTTTACTTATAGGTGTGATTTCGTCTTTATTTACTGCTGTTCTTGTAGGACGTCTGATGATAGATTGGTGGACCAAGAATAAAAATATTAACTTCAATTCGTCCATTTCCAAAAATGCCTTTGCCAACCTTAATATTGATTGGCTGGGTATGAGAAAAAAAGGATATATCATCAGTTCATTGATTATCTTGGCCGGTATTGCTTCTTTTTTCACCAGAGGATTTGAATTAGGAGTTGATTTCAAAGGAGGTTATTCTTATAACGTTACCTTTGAAGGTGAAGAAGTGAGTCCGGAGAACTTAAGAGCTGTTTTAACTACTGCTTTCGATGGCAACACCCCTATTGTAAAGGCCGTAGATACAGAGAATACCTATAATGTCGTTACTGACTTTCAAGTGGATAATACCGATGCCAATGCTGCTGACTTGGTAATGGAAGCGCTCTACCTAGGAGTAAATGAAATGATGTCAGCAGATATTAATTTCGAAAACTTTAAAGATCCAGATGGTTTAGGAACACACGTGACTAGTTCGAGTAAAGTAACTCCGATTATAGCAGATGACATTAAAGTTAGTGCCTATTACGCAGCTATATTCGCCCTTTTGTTAATTTTCTTATACATCTTTATTAGATTCAGCAAATGGCAATATAGTATTGGAGCAGTAGCTGCCTTATTTCACGATACTTTAATAGTGCTCTCCATATTCTCCATTGGTCATGGAATTCTTCCATTCTCTTTAGAAATTGATCAAGCATTTATTGCTGCAATTTTAACTGTAATAGGGTACTCCATTAATGACACTGTAGTAATCTTTGATAGAGTTAGGGAATTCTTAAATATTTATACGAAGAACGACAAGATAGAGGTTATTAATAAGGCGATAAATAGTACAGTAAGCAGAACGATTATTACTTCCCTAACCACTTTATTAGTTGTAGCGATATTATTCACTTTTGGAGGTTCAAGCATAAAAGGATTTTCTTTTGCATTGCTAATAGGAATCATTGTAGGTACGTACTCATCCGTATTTATTGCTACTCCAGTTCTTTCAGACTTAAGTAAAGACTTGAAAGTTAAGGCAGGCAACGCTAGTGGAAAGGGATTTTCTAAGGCAGCCTCAAAAGCATAGAGATGTATTATTCCGAAAGGTAAGTCCCCTAAATAAATAACCCCAAATAAAACTAAGGTTTTAATTTGGGGTTATTTATTTAAATTGGACGTTATGCGATGGATTTTATTTTTCCTTGTTCTATTGTTCACCACAACTCAGTGCACCTATACTCAAAAGGTTAAGGATGGTAGATTTGCATTTGAACGAGAGCAATATGCAGTAGCGTTAAAATTCCTAAACAAAGAGTATAAGAAGGCCGAATCTAGAATTGAACGTGGGAATATTGCCTATTTAATTGGCCGTTCCTTAGCCAACCTTAATCGATTAGATGAATCAGTCAATTGGTTTAAAATTGCTTATGACAATCAATATGGTATAGATGCACTTAGGGAATATGCTTTTGCCTTAAAAGCAGTGGGAAATTACGAAGAAGCCATTCAGGCCTTCAGAGATTTGGGATTTGAAATTGGAAGTCCTTATGAATATCGAATGGAAATCAAGGCTTGTGAATTGGCTATAGAATGGGAAAACCAACCTGCTGGGTATGCTATTCAAGAAATAGCTTTAAATACCTCTTTTTCTGATTATAGTCCTTCTGACTATGCGGAAGGGATTATGTATTTTTCTTCCGATCGAACAGAAAGCACAGGAGAAGAAAATTATGAAAGGACTGGAAGAAAATTTTCAGATATTTTTGAATACCATTTTAAGGATGAAAAGGTTCTTCCTTTAACGATTCCCGCTATCAATACTGTCAACCACGAGGCAAACTTCATCATTAATCGAGCACAGAATACTGCATTTTTCACTCGTTGTACTTCACCTAAAGGACAAGACGCCTACTGTAAAATCTTCACAATAGTTAAAGAAAATGGAGCATGGACCCTGCCAAAGCCCTTGCCATTTCAACTTCCTGATATTAACTATGCGCACCCTTCATTATCCTTCGATGAGCAGACTCTATATTTTACATGTAATGATCCAAATGGATTTGGGGGATATGATATTTGGAAAACTACTAGAAATAAAGTGGGCTGGAATGATCCTGAATTATTAGGTAGAGGTATAAATTCACCAGGTAATGAACAATTTCCCGTTATTCTAGGGGACACGCTTTACTTCTCCTCTGATTACCATCCTGGATTAGGAGGATTAGACATTTTTCAATCGGTCAAAATTTCTGATAAAGGATGGACGGTTCCTTTTAACCTCAAGCCGCCTATTAATTCGGGAAACGATGATTTTAGCTTATTGAAATTACCAGATGGTCAGGGATTTTTTACTTCCAAAAGAGTCTTAGAAGGGGTTGGAGAAGATGATATATTTAGTTTCGTTTCCATTCCTGTCCCTGATATACTTGAGGAAATTGCAGTAGAAGAACCTGATATCCTCCAAGAGTTAGGAATTACCCTAAGGATATATGTGCTTGAAAAAATATATGCTAATCCTGAAGATCCTCAAAGTAAAGTTCTTGGCAGGAAGCCACTTACCGATGCTAAAGTTATGGTAAATGCAACTACAGATCGAGAACTTTCTAGTTTCAAAACCAATGAGGAAGGATATATAGATTTTTCCATAAAAGAGGAAACCAATTATCAAATATTGGCTTCTAAGGTTGGTTTTTTGAATAATCAGAGGATCTTCAATTCTTTAAATGTTGGGTTAGATTACAATCAGCCCAACAGAATTTTTGAGTTGGAAATTGAACTCGAAAAAATATTTGAACAACGAGAAATTACCTTGGCTAATGTTTACTATGATTTAGATAAATGGGATATCAGAGAAGATGCTGCACCTGTATTGAATAAATTATCAGAAGTTCTCCAATTAAATCCCAATATTTCAATAGAATTAGCATCCCATACTGATTGTAGAGGTCAAGATAAATACAACCAAGAGCTTTCTCAAAAAAGAGCACAATCAGTTGTGAATTACCTAATTGACAAAGGAATAAACGCCAATCGCTTAGGAGCTAGAGGATATGGAGAAACGGTCCCCGTTACCGATTGTATCTGCGCCCGATGTACTGAAGATGAACATCAAAAAAACAGAAGGACCACTTTCAAAATTGTAGATAGTAATCTTTAGGCTTACCCCTTTACGACAACATTGACCATCCTTCCTGGAACTACTATAACCTTTACAATTTCTTTCCCTTCAGTCCATTTTTGTACAACATCAGTTTGCATTACTGCTTTTTCGATAGATTCCTTATCCAGGCCAGCTGGTAAATCCAAGGTACCTCTCTTTTTTCCATTAATGCTTAAAGGGTAATTAATGGAATCTTCAACTAAATATTCTTCATTAAAAGCGGGATAATCCTCTAAATGAATACTTCCTCTCTGACCAGCTAAGGACCAAATTTCTTCTGAAATATGAGGTGCAAATGGTGCCATTAAGCGCGTTAGAGGTAATAGGATTTCTGCTTTGTTGCAGTTTAATTTCCTAAGTTCATTAACAGCCACCATGAATGCACTGATACAAGTATTGAAGGAGAATCGCTCAATATCCTCTTTAACTTTCTTAACGGTACTGTGAAGCACCTTAAGTTCTTCTTTGGTTCCTGTTTCACTTTCTAGGACAAATTCATTGTTTTGGCTGAAAAACAAACTCCAATATTTCCTGAGAAATTTACTGACCCCATCAATTCCTTTAGTATCCCAGGGTTTAGCTTGTTCAACAGGACCCAAGAACATTTCATACATTCTAAAACAGTCTGCTCCATAATTTTCCACCACATCATCAGGATTAATGACATTATATTTGGATTTAGACATTTTTCCAATTTCAAATGTCAATTCCAAATACGGCTCTTCTCCTTCTTTGGTTTTCCAAAGAAAAACATCTTCTCTATCTAGAAAGCCTGAAAGATATGCCCATCCGGATGCATCAATATTATGGGCATTTAGGAGATTTTTTTGGTAGAGCCTCCACTCTCCCACTCCATCAACAGCAACTTCTTTACCTAATGCTAGTGGGATTAACCTTTTGGTCACAGGTCTAATGGTGCCTTCTCCTAATTTGTCCCAATTTCCCGTAATAGTTTGATGCTCTAAATCAGATGTCCATACCTTAACCAAATGCTTGGGACGATCCTTTGGAGAAAACACCGCTTCTTGAATATATAGCATGGTCCCCCCAATCATCCCTTGATTGATTAACTTTTTGAATGGTTCTGAGGTTGGGACCCAACCATTATCAAATAAAAATTTATGCCAAAACCTGGAGTACATTAAATGCCCTACTGCGTGTTCGGTACCTCCGACGTACAAGTCTACCTCTCTCCAATAATTGACAGCTCCTCTATCAGCGAAAAAATTGCTGTTGTGTGGATCCATATACCTAAGAAAATACCAAGATGATCCAGCAAAACCAGGCATAGTATCGGTCTCTCTAACCATTCCATCTGTAGTTTCTACCCAATCAGATAATCTAGCCAGAGGGCTTTTATTTCCAGAAGCAGGCTTGAAATCCTCCAAATTAGGGAGTTCAAGAGGTAATTCCTCTTCTTTGAGGGGATGGGTTACCCCATCTTTATCGTATTTAACAGGGAATGGTTCTCCCCAATATCGCTGACGACTGTAAATTGCATCCCTAAGTTTATAGTTAATTTGACGCCTTCCTATTTTAATTTCCTCTATATTTTGAGTGACTTTTTCTATAGCGTCAGGAACTTCCAAGCCGTTCAAAAAATCTGAGTTTATTAAAATTCCAACTTTGTCGTCTAAAGAAGCTCCTGGATATTTTGATTTATCTACTACTGGTAATATCTCTAATCCAAATTTCTTAGCAAATCTTTGATCGCGTTCATCATCAGCTGGTACCGCCATAATGGCTCCAGTACCGTAATCTTTTAAAACGTATTCACTAATATAAATAGGAATAAGTTTTTGATTAAAAGGGTTGATCGCATGAGCTCCTGTGAAAGCTCCCGTGACTTCTTTTGTCTCAGCCATTCGTTCCCTTTCTGATCTTTTGTTTACATATTCCAAATAGGAATCTACCTCATTTTGTTGTTCTGTTGTTGTAATCTGTTCTACTAATTCGTGTTCAGGGGCCAAAACCATAAAGGTGGCACCAAAAATAGTATCAGGTCTCGTAGTATAAATTTCAATAGGTTGATCATGGTTTTGAACATCGAAAAATAATTGAGCCCCCTGAGATCTTCCAATCCAATTGGCTTGCATTTTTTTCATTGCTTCTGACCACTCTAATGATTCTAAATCATTTAATAGTCTTTCAGCATAAGCAGTTATCCTAAGGGACCACTGTAACATGGGTTTTCGCTCTACTGGATAACCTCCTCTCTCCGAGACCCCATCCTTTACCTCGTCATTAGCTAATACGGTTCCCAAAGCCTCACACCAATTGACGTAGGTCGTTTTCCTATATGCTAAACGGTAATTCATTAATATCTGGTCCTTTTCAGAGGGAGGCCAAGCTGCCCATTCTGAAGCGGTAAAAGCTGGAGGAGGAGTACCAAAAGCAGCTATTCCATTACTTCCCTTTTGCTCAAAATGAGTGATAAGTTCTTTAATGGGTTTAGCTTTTTGATCTTTGGTATTGTAATAACTATTGAACAATTTTAAAAAAATCCACTGAGTCCATTTGTAATAACTTGGATCGCAAGTTCTTACCTCTCTTGACCAATCAAAGCTGAATCCTAAATTATCTAATTGTTCTCTATAACGTTCAATATTTTTGGCAGTTGAGTGTGCTGGATGAACACCTGTTTGTATAGCATATTGCTCTGCAGGAAGACCGAAGGCATCGTAACCCATTGGGTGCAGTACATTGAACCCTGACATCCTTTTGTATCTAGAAAAAATATCTGATGCAATATATCCAAGCGGATGACCTACATGTAGTCCAGCACCTGAAGGATATGGAAACATATCTAGAACATAATATTTAGGTTTGGAAGCTATTTCCTCTACCTTATAAATGTCCTCTTTTACCCAATTTTCTCTCCACTTTTTCTCTATAACCCTAGGTTGATACTCCATTTCTTTTTGTTTGAATCGGCGAAATTATAGCCTTTTGCTATAATTAACTATTTTTGTGGGCATTATCTTAAAATTTCCATGGCAAGAAGCCGAAAATCTATACGTCCCAATCAAGTTTTTGCAATTATTACCACCTCATTAGTGCTATTCTTATCGGGTTTATTTGGCGTACTCGTACTGCAGGGAAATCAATTACTGAACCAAGTCAAAGAAAACCTCCTATTTGTAGTCGAAATGGAGCCAACTGCTGACCAAGAAGACCTTGAATTGGTTTTGGCCTACTTAGGTCAACACAAGATGGTGGTAGCAAATACCTTGGCATTCCAAACAAAAGAAGAGATTGCGAAAGAAATGGAAGCTGAGATTGGAACTACTCTTTCAAAACAATTACCCAATCCTTTTTTTGATTTAATAACCTTTAACATAAAGGGCAATTATCTTCAAAAAGAATGGATGGATCAGTTGAGGAATGAATTATTAAATACGGGTGAAATAAGCGCTGTTTACTACGAACAGTTTCTCGCTGGCAGACTATTGGAGAATATAGAAAAATTAGCTTTGTTTGCCGGAATCAGTGGATTGATAATGCTATTATTGGTGGCCATTTTGATGCACAACACTATTAGGTTGTCCTTATACGCCAATAGGTTTTTAATTCGAAATATGGAATTGGTAGGTGCATCTCAAAATTTTATTAGCAAACCATTTATTTTACAAGCTGTAATAATGGGAGCTGTTTCCGGATTATTAGCCATTGGTGCTATAGGGGGAATCATTTATTGGCTTGAAAATGATGTCGAAGGAATTTTTTCAGAAAGAATGATGGAACAACTGTGGATTATGCTCGGAATACTTCCTGTATTGGGTATATTTGTTGCAGTGATCAGTACCAAACTAGTGATACACAAATATCTAAAAATGAGGATTGATGATTTATACTGAATCGAGATGTAAATAAGACTAAAATCATGAGTAATAAAAAAGGAAAAAAAGTAGTAGTTACTGCACCCCAGAAAGCAGTTTCAACTCGTTCCAAACAAGGAACAACCAAGGCTTTACCTCCTCTTTTGATGGGGAAGGCCAACTATCAATTAATTGCATTAGGCGCTATTCTGGTAGCTTTAGGTTTGGCGTTGATGTCAGGTGGGAAAATGCCCTCCCCTGATGTTTGGGATGACTCGATAATATATAGTTTTCGTCGTACTGTCTTAGCTCCAATAGTTATCGTTATTGGTTTGGTGATAGAAATATTCGCGATTTTCAAAAAGTAATATGGCTTCGGATCTTTTTCGTTCTATTGTACTTGGTATTATTCAAGGGCTAACTGAATTTTTACCAGTAAGCAGTAGCGGACATCTCGAAATAGTAAAATTTCTTTTCAATGACACTCAAATTGCTGAGGAGAGTTTGCTCGAAACTGTAGTTTTGCACCTAGCTACTGCTTTAGCTACTGTGGTTGTTTTCCGAAAGGATATTCTACAAATTATTCAAAAGTTCATTCGAAAAGGAAATCAAGAAGAAGGAAGGTATGTCTTATTAATAGTTTGGTCAATGATACCAGCAATTATTGTAGGATTACTCTTTGAATCAGAAATAGAACAGTTGTTTGATCAAAATTTATTAATGGTTGGGGGATTATTAGGTGTAACTGGTCTTTTACTCCTTTTTTCTGATCGGGCGGCAAACAGTAATAGGGAAATTGGAGTTTTTGGAGCTCTCATTATTGGAATAGCTCAAGCTATTGCAATTCTCCCAGGTATCTCTAGATCTGGCGCAACGATAGCTGCAGCTCTTTTATCCAAACATGGGCGGAAAGAAGCTGCCCGATTTTCTTTTCTCATGGTAATACCCCTCATTTTTGGAAAAGTAGCTAAAGACCTTTTGGATGGAGAATTCAATATGGAATCTATTTCTCTTTTGCCGTTAGGCATTGGATTTTTATCTGCATTCATTACTGGTATAGCAGCTTGTCTGTGGATGATTAGATTGGTTCAAAAAAGTCAGTTGCGTTATTTTGCATGGTACTGTTTCATAGCTGCTTTAGGATGTTTTTTACTTTTGATGTTGTAACTGATTAATGATAGATTCTAATTCCCAAGTCGAAAGTTTCGATTTCGAAGCAGGTGCCTTGCTATTAGTGGACAAGCCAATTGGTTGGACGTCCTTTGATGTAGTCAACAAGTTAAGGTATGCTTTAAGAAGTAGTTTAGGAATCAAAAAAATTAAGGTGGGACATTCTGGAACACTAGATCCTTTGGCTACTGGATTATTAATAATTTGTTCTGGAAAGGCCACAAAAAAAATCAATGATTTAACAGGCTTGGACAAAATCTATTCTGGAGAGATCACCTTAGGAGCATCCACTCCATCATACGATAAAGAGACGGCACCCGATGCATGGTTTGATACCAGTCACCTAACCGAGTCCATAGTTGACCGTGCAGTTCAAGAGTTGAAGGGTGATCAAATGCAGGTACCTCCTATGTATTCTGCCATTAAAATCGATGGTCAACCGTTGTATAAAAAAGCAAGAAAAGGTAAGTTGGTGGAAATTCCTGCCAGGCCTGTCACCATTCATGACTTTGAAATAAAAAAATTTGAACTTCCCTTACTTAAATTTGAAGTACATTGCAGCAAAGGCACCTATATTAGATCATTGGCTCACGATTTAGGAAAGAAACTCCGAACTGGAGGCTATCTTTCAGGTCTGAGGCGGCTCTCTATAGGATCTTATCATATTGATCAAGCTCGAACAATTGATGAATGGTTAGCTATTATATCAAAAAATAATGCACAAAAATAAAGTTGGAGTCATAGGAACAGGGAGTTTTGGAATTGCTATTGCAAACCTAATAGCCCTTAACTCAGATGTTTTAATGTTTTCGAGAAACAAAAAAACAGTGCAGGATATGATAACTACGCGCCGTGGTTTTGGTCAATCCTTAGCTGGGAGAATTAGTTTGACGAACAACCCTGAAGAACTTTTATCTAATTGCAGATTATTATTTCCAATGGTACCTTCTTCTGCCTTTAGGGAAATGATCCAAACTTTGGCGCCATACCTTTTACCAGATCATTTTATCATTCATGGAACTAAAGGATTTGATATTCATCCTCATACTAAGGAGGTGACCAGGAAAGAGGTGCATACTATGAGTGAAGTGATTCAACAGGAATCCTGTGTCGTTAAAATAGGTTGTTTATCAGGACCAAATTTGGCAATAGAGATCATGAATGGCCAATCTACTGCCACAGTAATAGGGAGTAAATTTAAGGAGGTCATAGATGCAGGTAAATCAGTTCTTCAAAGTCCTTTATTTCATGTTTTTGGAACACACGATATACTAGGAGCTGAGATAGCTGGCGCTTTAAAAAATATAATAGCCATTGGATCTGGAATTTTAGAGGCTAAAGGAATGGGGAGAAACTTGCAAGCGATGCTGATTACCAGGGGATTAACCGAAATGATTTATTTTGGTAAGGCTATGGGTGCTACGGTATCTGCGTTTTTAGGAACCGCAGGAATTGGCGATTTAATCGCTACTGCTACTTCTTCCGACTCCAGAAATTTTAGTTTCGGATATGAATTGGGTAAGGGGAAAACTAAGGAGGAGATTACTAGTGAAATGCCTGAATTAGCTGAAGGGGTGAATACTTTGCAGGTGATTCATCAACTGGGAAAATTTTATCGTTTAAGAACTCCCATATTTGATGTGATTTACAAAATAGTTTTTGATGAATTTGAAATTGAAACTGCGATTAGGTATTTGATGACTTTTCCGTACGACATTGATGTAGATTTTTTGTAAGTTTAGGCAAACAGTTAATTAATTAAATACATGAAAAAACTATTTAGTCTTATAGCACAATTGCTATTGCCAATTTTGATGATTGCTCAAGAAGCAGAAAAGGGTTTAGATGAAAAAATTAATGACTTGGTTAAGCCCGCTACCGATTTGGTAGCTAATAAAATCATTTTTAAATCAATCAGTATTTCTGGGGTAGATGTGCCTATAGTTGTCATATATCTACTGGTTGCTGCGACCTTTTTTACCTTTTATTTCAAATTTATCAACTTATCTGGATTTAAATTTGCAATCAATACTGTGAGAGGAAAATACGATGATATCGATCACCATGAGGCAGATCCTCCTGATGGACCTCTAGTAGTGGATGGAGATGTAAAAAATACCATAAAGATTGAAGGCAAACAAGGAGAGGTATCTCATTTTCAAGCACTTACTGCTGCTTTGAGTGGAACAGTTGGCTTAGGTAATATTGCCGGGGTAGCTATTGCAATATCTCTTGGAGGGCCTGGTGCCACCTTTTGGATGATTTTGGCTGGTCTTTTAGGGATGTCTTCTAAATTCGTAGAATGCACATTAGGCGTGAAATATAGAGATGTGGGACCAGATGGGACTGTATATGGCGGACCTATGTATTATCTAGCAAAAGGCTTAAAGTCAAAAGGCATGGAAGGATTAGGCAAAGTTTTAGCCGTGTTCTTTGCTATAATGTGTATTGGAGGTTCTTTTGGTGGCGGTAATATGTTTCAGGCCAACCAAGCTGCTCAACAGTTTAATAATATGTTAGGTATAGATTCATCTGGTTATGCCGGAGCTTTATTTGGTATCGTACTGGCTGTACTAGTGGCTATTGTTATTATTGGCGGTATCAAAAGAATCGCTACGGTAACTGAGAAAGTAGTCCCAGTAATGGTAGGAATATATGTTGTTGCTGCTTTAATCATTATTGGGCTGAATATAGATATGCTCCCAGCATCTTTTGGGCTTATTTTTAAGGGTGCCTTTTCAGCTGAAGGAGTTTCTGGTGGTATCATTGGGGTTTTGATTATAGGGATGAGAAGGGCTGCGTTTTCAAATGAAGCAGGAGTGGGTTCAGCTGCTATTGCCCATTCTGCGGTAAAAACTAAATTTCCCGCAAGTGAAGGTTTGGTAGCCCTTTTGGAGCCTTTTATTGATACGGTTGTTGTTTGTACTATGACAGCTTTGGTTATTATAATTACCGATAATTATGGTGATCCTGGAACCATTGATGGGGTTCAATTGACCTCTAATGCCTTTGCTTCAGTAATACCTTGGTTTCCTTATGTATTGACCATAGCAGTTGTTTTATTTGCATTTTCAACCATGTTGAGTTGGTCTTATTACGGATTACAGTCATGGTTATTTTTATTTGGAAAAAGCAAAATAGCTGATTATTCCTACAAAATATTGTTCTGCCTCTTCGTCGTAATTGGAGCCGCAGCAAGTTTATCAGCCGTAACAGATTTTTCAGATGCTATGATCTTCGCTATGTCGGTTCCGAATGTTATAGGTCTCATTATTTTGTTACCTGAAGTTCGCAAAGAAGTAAAAAGATATTTTGATACTATTAAAGCATTTGAAAAGTCTTCAAAATAGCACTTTATGTCCCCATTTCACCTGCCACCTTTCTATCAAAAGGTAGCAGGTAATGGCGGACAAAATGCCAATAAACGCACCAAAGACCACGTCTTTTAAAAAATGTTGGAAGAGATATATTCTTGAGATTCCTCCTAATGTGGCTAAAACTATACTAGTAATAGAAATCCATTTATTTCCTTTATATACGAGAGCTAGAAAAATAAAAAGTGCAAAAGCAGCAGCCGTATGCCCAGAGGGAAAACTATTTAATCCTATATTTAAAACCTCTCCATCTACTGGAACTAACTCTTGGGAAAAGCCATTGGCTTGAAAATATAAAGCAGGTCTGGGATGAGCGAATAATCTTTTAAGCATTTGAGTAATTAGTGTAACCACAACAGCCACGACAGGAATTCCGAGTACATATTTATAACCTTTGGTTAAAAGGATAATTCCGATTATCCCAAAAGCTGGAAATTCCCCCAAATAGTTGGTCCGTCTAAAGAATTGACTCAAGGAATTAGACCTAATCTCAACAAAATAAAGCACTGAATCTCCTGTTTGTTGTTGACCCAAAATCACAATACCCAACGCCAACAATACTGCGAGAGAAAAGAATAGAAATTTGTTATTGTCAAAAATAAATTTCAATTGACTTTTAATCACGGAAAATCTATTTGAAGTATAAACAAAAAAAGGCTACACTAAGATTTATTCATTGCCCATATGGTCAAAAATAATCCAATGGGAAACAAAACTAGGCAGGGCATCCAAGCAGATAAAATGGCAGGAAGAACATAGGACTCCGCAATTTTTTTACAAAATATAGTTAGCACCACAAAAAGCATAAAAAAGATAATGGCAATTAATATTGGATATCCAAATCCACCTTTTTTCACCAAAGCACCCATCGGAGCTCCGATAAATACAAAAATGAAACATATTACAGCCATACTGTATCGTGAGTGTTTTTCATATTGATTCCTAACCTTATTTTGCCGATGGTTACTGAGCAATCTAATGGTCTTTTCAGATTCACTCAAAATACTGCGAACATTAGCAACCGATCTTCTATTGAGATCTCTCTTCTTGTAGCTATCAAATATTTCAATAAAAGGAATTAATGAATCCCTTCGGGAAAAATTAATCAAACTATCCTTTGTTAAATTCACAAATGCATTTTGCCAATAAGCGACTCTTTCATAAACTTCAGGGTAATAAAGAGGCATGGAATCACGCTTCTCTGCCTCTTTGGCTTTTAGCAATTTGGTAATCTCTTTCTCCTCTACCAAGGGCTCCGTTACGATGGGCTCTTCCACTAAATTATTTTGAGGCTTTAAAAAAGCACTATCCAATTCCATAAAGTCAAAAAAAGCACTCAAGTGATTACCCATTTCTTTACTAAACTGGTTCGCTTCTTTATCTAAAGTATCAACCGCATCTTGTAACTCCTTCGGACTCAACATGGATCTATTAGATTTAAATAAATCCTCATCTGTTCTACTCATTTGAAATTCACTCAAATCAAACACTTTTGTATACCGGTCAAAATGGGTTCTGATAAATGGTCTATTCCGAAAGGCTCTAGCTTCTCCCTCTCTATATTGATACCCATCAAAAAGATCCATAATGAATAAATTTCCATCTGAACTGGTGTACATTTCCCCTGCTTGGGCAGTAATTTGAGAATACCCTTCTCTTGTATTGCCAGAATGGTCGAAAATCTTGACATTTTTGATCATCCTATCCCCTTCTTTCTTCCCAATATGGATAACAAATCCTTGGAAGTCATAATTGAATACACCGGCCTCTAACCGCAGAGTAGGCTTTTGCTGTTGAATATCCCATAGTCTTGAACCAAATTTGAGATTTGCTAAGGGAATCAATGTAATTGAACTGTGCAAAGAAAAAATGGTGGCTAACAGGCCAACCCCTAACACGGGGCTGATGATTCTAAACAAAGGAATTCCAGCAGACTTCAAACTAGAAAGTTCGTACTGCTCCGCCAAATTGCCCATCACCATTACGGAGGCAATTAAAATACCAATTGGCATAGCTAGGGGAACTAGTCCAGCACATTTGTAAAACAATAATTCAATGATAAAAAGGATACCCAAACCTTTTCCAGCTATATCATCCATGTATAACCAGAGGGTTTGCATCAACAAAACAAAAATCGCAATCAGAGATGCAACAAAAAATGGTGGTATAAAACTACTGATCAGTAATCGATCAATTTTTTTCATTCAAAAACCTTTTCCTTATTTCGATACCTTTTTCTATCATTTTCATTCAAATAGATTTTTCTCAGGCGAATGGACTCTGGCGTTACTTCAACATACTCATCTTCTTGAATATATTCCAAAGCTTCCTCTAAGGTAAAAATCCTTGGAGGTACCAACTTTAACTTATCGTCTGCTCCCGAGGATCGCATATTGGTCAATTTTTTAGTTTTGGTTAAATTAATAACTAAATCACCAACCCTTGTATTTTCACCAACGACCTGGCCTTCATATATTTCAATGTTTGGGCCAACAAAAAATTTACCTCGCTCTTGCAAGTTAAAGATACTGTATGGAATTGATTTTCCAGTTTCCATACTGATTAAAGAGCCATTTATTCTACCTGGGATTTCTCCTTTGTGAGGTTGAAAATCTTTGAATCGGTGCGTCATTATAGCTTCACCAGCCGTAGCTGTTAGCATCTGGCTTCTTAGACCTATAATTCCACGAGAGGGGACTTCGAATGTTAGAATCACCCGATCTCCTTTAGGATCCATAGATAACATAACCCCTTTACGTCTGGTTACCATTTCAATAGCTTTCCCAGAAACCTCGTCTGGCAAATCTATGGTTAATTCCTCCACCGGTTCACAAAGTATTCCGTCTATACGCTTAGTGATTACTTGGGGTTGTCCAATCTGTAATTCATATCCCTCTCTACGCATGGTTTCTATTAAAACCGAAAGATGTAAAACCCCTCTTCCAAATACCCTGAAGGTATCAGCTGAACCAGTTTCTTCAACCCTTAGTGCCAAGTTTTTTTCTAATTCTTTATCCAAACGCTCTTTGATATGTCTTGATGTAACATACTTTCCTTCTTTTCCAAAAAATGGTGAATCATTAATGGTAAATACCATACTCATTGTCGGTTCATCAATGGCAATAGTGGGCAATGCTTCAGGATTTTCTGGATCAGCTATGGTATCTCCGATTTCAAAACCTTCTAAACCTTGAACAGCACAAATATCACCTGCAATAACTTCTTTAGCCTCTACTTTTCCAAAACCCTCGAATAAAAACAATCCTTTTAATTTGTGTTTCTGTACTGTACCATCTTTCTTCACAACAGCTACCTGTTGTCCCGTCTTTAAGGAACCTCTTTGTAATCGTCCAATCGCTATCCTTCCAGTATAATTAGAATAATCTAACGAAGTGATTAACATTTGAGTAGTTCCCTCTCCAACTTTAGGCGCAGGAATATGGTCAATAATTGCATCCAATAAAGGCGCTATATTCCCAGTAGGAGTCTTCCAATCCAAACCCATCCAATTATTCTTAGCAGACCCATAAATAGTCGTAAAATCTAATTGATCTTCAGTCGCATCCAAATTAAACATCAGATCAAATACCTGATCATTAACCTCTTCTGGAGTACAATTTAATTTATCTACCTTATTGATTACCACGATAGGTTTTAAGCCTATTTCAATGGCCTTTTGCAATACAAATCTAGTCTGGGGCATTGGCCCTTCAAAAGCATCGACTAATAGCAAAACTCCATCTGCCATATTCAATACCCGCTCTACCTCTCCACCAAAGTCACTGTGCCCTGGAGTATCAATAATATTAATTTTGGTTCCTTTGTAAGTAATCGAAACATTTTTTGATAAAATGGTGATTCCTCTTTCTCTTTCCAGGTCATTGTTATCCAAAATCAATTCTCCAGGTACTTCATGATCTCCAAAAAGTTTACCGGCTAAAAGCATCTTATCTACCAAGGTTGTTTTTCCATGGTCAACGTGTGCAATAATGGCTATATTTCTAAGCTCGCTCATAAGGTTGATTAAAATAAGGTGCAAAAGTACATAGATTAATTAAGAGCGAGGGGGATTTTTTTTCTCAGGATAAATAAAGGCCCGGTTGTTGCCGGGCCTCTCCATTACGCACTATGAAAAAACTACTGACTAAGTCTAAAATCTCTTACTATCTGTGAGGAATGTTGTTGACTAGAAACTAAATCTAACTCTATCGCACAATTTTCAAACATCAGAGAATAAGAGCGATTTATTTTGTTGGCATCCAAAGGATATTCTTTAGTCAAAGAAAAACCCAAAAATCTACCCACTTCAGTGGTAAATTGTCGCATGGCTTCCTTTATGGTAACCAAGGCATTTACGGAAGGATTATTAAGTAAACCAACCGCCACGGCAAGTTTCATTTTCCTAACATTCATGATGCTTTGATTTGTTTCAATAATAAAACCTCTGGGACCAACTTATTATTGTTATAGAAATATTAAAATCTTGTTAATATTTAGTCCACATTATCATGCAAGAAGGAATTACCTTTTCTAATACTTGGCTCGTGCTCATCAGAGAGCATATATTGAGAAAAGGTAGATTTTTGAGAATCAGGAACATCTTCCATTTTAATACCTCGTCTCAGATAAGCAGGTTCGTTTTCTAATTCGATAACGGTCTTTGGATTACTCAATTTAACCTGCTGTATTCTTTTTAGGGCATCTTCTCTTGCCTGAGCAGAGAAGCTTTTATTCATTTGTCTCCCATCATGAATGGCATCCGTATCTGAGTTGGCTGAAGAAATTTTTGATCTTAAATCATCAAATTCAATGGTGAAAGCACTTTCTCCTTCGATCTTTGGATCAAATCCAACGTTTTTCAATTCTCTACCTTCTCGTTCCTTATCCTCATCATCTTCCAGAGGAACTACAATTTTTTCAGGTTTTTGAACTTCTATATGAGAAGTTCTAATTTTTTCATCTTTATCAAACCCCGTAGCAATGATAGTAACACTTAACTTATCCCCTAAACTTTCTTCGTAGCAATTTCCCCAAATAAGGTTGGTAGCATGTCCGGCCTCTTCCTGAATAAACTCTGTAATTTCAAATATCTCTTCCATGGTAACCTCTTTTTTCCCAGAAGAGATGTTTAAAAGAATGTGTTGGGCACCTCGGATATCACTTTCTTCCAATAGTGGAGAATGTAAAGCTAAATCAACAGCTCTTCTCGCTCGGTGATCACCTTCTACAGCAGCAGTTCCCATGATGGCCACTCCACCACCCCGCATCACCGTATTGACATCTTCAAAATCAACGTTCACATAACCTGCAACAGTAATAATTTCGGCAATACCCTTAGCCGCCGTACTCAGTACGTTATCCGCCTCCGCAAATGCAGCAGATATGGAAAGGTTTCCATGTATTTCTTTAAGTTTATCGTTAGATATTACTATTAGGGTGTCTACCTCATCTTTTAGGGCTTTAAGACCATCATATCCCTGAGATGTTCTTTTTTTACCTTCGAAAATAAATGGAAGAGTAACGATAGCAACCGTAAGAATTCCCATTTCACGGGCAGTTTTAGCAACAATAGGAGCCGCACCAGTTCCAGTTCCTCCTCCCATTCCCGCGGTTATAAAAACCATTTTGCACTGATTACTCAAGAATTTTCTAATCTCATCGATAGACTCTTCACAAGCCATTTTTCCTATATTAGGATGCGACCCAGCTCCTCTCCCCTCAGTTAAATTAGGTCCTAATTGAATTTTTATGGGTACTGGACTACTATCCATTGCCTGAGCATCTGTGTTGCAAATAGCAAAATCTACTCCGATAATGCCTTGCTTATACATATGATTAACCGCATTACTCCCGCCACCTCCTACTCCTAATACCTTAATTATATTCCCGAATTTGTTATTGTTTAGAGTTGCCATACACCAGTTGTTTCAGAAGTTAGCTTAAATTTCGTGATCAGCTTCCGTTTCAAAAAAGCTCCGTGTTTTATCAAATAATTTACCCAACCAATTTTCTTGTTGAGTTTGATCTTGTCTAGATCGCTCTTCGGGTCTAAATGCCTTCATTTCAAAGGTAGCTCCCTTTGCCCTATCACTAATTCCTTTTAATAATAGCCCTATGCTGGTGGCGTATACGGGACTATTGACCTGCTCCGAATATCCGTGAGCAAGAACCTCTGTGGGAATCCCAATTCGAGCGGACTTCCCTAACTGATATTGAGCCAATAACTCGATATCTTTTAGCAAAGAACCTCCTCCTGTGAAAACCACTCCGGCTATTAGCTTTCTCTCCAATCCCGATTTTCGAATTTCCCAAGCCAAATAATCTAAAATTTCTTCCATCCTGGCTTGAATAATTCTTGCCAAATTCTTTTCAGAAATTTCTCTAGGTTCATGACCTTTAAGTCCTGGTATGGTAATAATGCGGTTATCAAAAACTTCATCCGCAAGGGCACAACCAAATTTTATTTTAAGTTTCTCAGCTTGGTGCGTCATCACGGTACATCCCTCTTTAATATCTTTAGTGATTACATTGCCGCCAAATGGAATAATAGCAGTATGTCGGATAATGCCCTCTTGAAAAATGGTAATATCCGTTGTTCCCCCACCAATATCCACCAAAGCTACCCCCGCTTCTTTTTCCTCTTCACTTAATACCGCCGTAGAAGAAGCGATGGGTTCCAGAGTCATATTGGCAATCCTTAATCCACACCGCTCAACACACCTTTGTATATTTTTGGATGCGGTAATTTGACCAGTAATAATGTGGAAATTGGCCTCCAATCGGATTCCAGACATCCCTATGGGATCACTAATGCCCTGTTCATTGTCCACGGTATATTCCTGCGGAATGACATGTAGAATTTGATCGCCTGGCGGCAAAACCAACTTATGCATATCATTAATCAGTCGATTGGTATCTGACTCACTAATTTCAGTTTGAAGATTATCCCTAGTCAAAATTCCTCGGTGCTGAAGACTCTTAATATGCTGCCCGGCAATTCCAACATGAACTAAATCAATCTGGTATCCCGATTGTCGTTGAGCAATAGCTACCGCCTCGCTAATAGCCTTTACCGTTTTTTCAATATTGGAAACTACCCCTCTGAGCACTCCCTCTGATAGGACTATTCCTACTCCGAGAATTTCAAGTTTGTCATGTTGGGTAGCTCGTCCGATAATGGCGCAAACTTTAGTAGTACCAATATCAATAGCAGCGACGATATCAGCAGTCTGCGGACGTAATTCATTGTTTGTTGGATCAGTTACATTGGTCATTTCAGTATCATTTTAAGCGCGTTCGCAAATTACTTGTCCTTTAAAGGAAATATTGATGGACTTATAATCTTTCCACCCTTGACGAGGTTGTAATTCAGTTAAAAAAATCATTAGATTCTCTAACTTTTCCTCCACGTCAGCGTATTCCCCAAAAAAAATTTTAGCATTCCCCAACTTTGGTATTATTTCTATTTCACCGTTTGGGTATACTACAAATTGCTCAGTAAGCGCCTCGTAAAATTCATCTTCTAACATGCGCTTTGCCAATAAAAACACATGTTTCAAATTAAATTTTTTCAAATATAAAAAATTATCATCATATACTTCAATTTCACCTGTAACAATTGGAACTCTTGCGGTAAAATGTGCTGACAGAGGCAATGCCCGGCCCTCTTCATCTAAATAATAATTTCCTCCCTTCTCATCTATTACCCTCAAAAGAGGCTTGCGCTGCTGAATAACTACATTTAACACCTGCCTGGCATCGATATAAACTTCTGCAATAGCAATGGTGGGTTCCTTTCTCAACGCATCTTCTAGAACCAATACATCTATCTGTTCTACTGAACTTCCAATCAAGGTATTACCATATAATTTGTTTAATATTTCTTCTATATCCTCTCTAACCATCAAAGAATGACCTTCTTCTAATGGTATGATTTCCACCCCGATTCCTTTAATAATTTTCTCATTGCTTTTTTCCATAGCTTGAAACAATAGAAGTAAAACTCCTAAAAATGTAATCCCAGTTACCCAAGCTCTCCATTTATTTTTATCCATGTGATTCAATTTTATATAACCATTCTGTGATTGGTTCTCTCAATAAATCAATATTACCTGCTCCTAAAGTCATTATAACACCTTCCCCCTGATGTGCTTCCAACCAACCCATTATTTGATTCGCTTCTAATACCTTCTTATCCTCATGCTCAATTTGTCGCAATAAATTTTCTGAAGTTACCCCTGGAATTGGTAATTCTCTTGCGGGATAAATGGGCATCAGAATCAAACGGTCAGCCAGACTTAACACTTCGGCGAAGCCTTCGGCAAAATCCTTTGTTCTGGTATATAGGTGTGGTTGAAAAATAAGCGTTAAAGGGGAGTCGGGCCAAAGTGCTCTAGCAGCTTCGATAGCTGCATTCAATTCTGTAGGATGGTGCGCATAATCATCTACATATACTTGTTGCTTTGATTTATATAATACTTCAAATCTTCTTTTAATCCCCTTGAAATTTGCTAATCCCCTCTTTATATCTTCCGGTAAAATTCCCAAGGCTAAAGCAATACTAATAGCTACAACTGCATTTTCTACATTATGGCGACCTGGAAGTGGGGTGATTAAATCTACGATCTTATGTGTAGGGCTGATATAATCAAATACGAACTGACCATCTATTACCCTTAGTTTTTCCCACCTTGCATCCTTCGAATGTGCACCATATTCCTTTACTGACGGCAGTTCTTTAAAAGGAGCAGCATAGGCTTCCTGAACCCATAACTCACCTTTTTGAACAGCTTTTTTAGCAAATGCTAAATAACCCTCATTCAGCATTCTTGTTGGATCCCCATAGATATCCAGATGATCCGAGTCAGTTGAAAGAATAACAGCAATATCGGGGGATAAATGTAAAAAAGAACGGTCAAATTCATCTGCTTCTACCACCACCCATTCACTATTTCCTACAATGAAGTTAGATTCAAAATCTTTACCAATCCCTCCTAAAAAAGCTGTTACTTCCATTCCCCCACTTCTCAATAAATGGGTTAAAAGCGTAGACGTAGTAGTTTTACCATGAGTACCTCCAACAGCAATAGTTTTTCTTTGCTCACTGATTAACCCCAGCACCTTTGCCCGCTTCATCACCTTTTCAGGAATCTCTTTTTGATAATATTGTAGTTCAAGGTGGCTTGTAGGAACTGCAGGAGTGATGACAACAAGGTCTGGATCTACAGGACATGAAGATAAATCCGCTTTATAGTGTATGGCTATTCCCTCTCGTTCTAACTGTTGAGTCAACTCAGTGGATACCCTATCATACCCAGTTACCTCTGCTCCCATATAGTTGAAGTATCGAGCTAAGGCACTCATCCCTATACCACCAATTCCAATTAAATAAACAGATTTAATTGCCTCCATTACTTTTTTTCTTAGTTAAAAACTCCAATACATATTTAACTATTTGACTACTGGCATCCTGATGTTGATTAGAACTCAATCGATCCACCATTCCTTTTAAAGTTTGGTCATCATTAACTAATGAAACCGCCATTGGAATTAGTTTTTCTTGGGCTTCCTCATCTGGAATCCACCTACCTCCTCCCATTTGCTCCATAGCCTTAGCATTAGCAGTCTGATGGTCCGCTGCTACATTAGGAGAAGGGACTAGAATACAGGGTTTATTGATCCAAGCCAATTCAGCAATGGTCAACGCCCCTGCTCTCCCAACTACCAAATCCGAAGCAGCATAGGCCATTTCCATTCGATCTATAAATGGCAAAAGAAGCACATTGGGCTTGTTGAGCGATGGTTTGCTTTTTAATTCTCGGTAGTAGAGCGATCCAACTTGCCAAATCCAAAAAATTTCATCAGCTTGGGAATGGCTTATAAGTCCTTGGGAAACGGCTTTATTGATAGATGCTGCTCCCAAACTCCCACCAATGATTAAAACCACTTTTGTTTTCCCTGGAATATCAAAGAACTGTCGAGCATCAACCTTTGAGGGTAAGGACTCTCGTAAAACGCCTCTTACAGGATTACCTGATAATATGAGCTTCTCCTTCGGAAAAAAGGACTCCATTTGCCGATAGGCTACAAAAATTCTCTGCGCTTTATGTTTTAATAATCGATTGGTAATTCCAGGATAAGCGTTTTGCTCTTGAAGAAAAAAAGGAATCCCCAACCAGCGACAAACGGCCAAAATAGGACCACTGGCAAAGCCTCCAACTCCAATAGCTAAGTCGGGTTTAAACGTGAGAACAATCCACAAAGAATGTATCAAACTGATCTTCAATTTGACGGGAAACATCAAATTCTTTAAAGTAAACTTGCGGTGAAATCCACTAATCCACAATCCTTTAATAGGATACCCCGCCATAGGAACCTTTTGCATCTCCAACTTATCCCGGGCCCCAACAAATAATATTTCTACCTCGGGGAATTCCTTTTTAAAAGCATCCGCTATGGCAATAGCAGGAAATACATGACCTCCAGTTCCCCCTCCACTGATGAGTATTTTATTGATTTTTGGCATATCCGGAAACAGATTTGAGGGATTCGATAAATTTACTGACGCTGAGGATAATACCAAATGAGATACTGGTGAAAAGTACAGAAGTTCCCCCCATACTAATCAATGGAAGAGTCACTCCAGTAACTGGAACTAAATGAACGGAAACCGCAATATTAGCAAAAGCCTGAACAATCATACTCATGGCCAATCCAAATGCTAACATAGCTCCAAATGCCTTTGGGCTTTTGGTAACCAAACGAGTTACCCTAATAAAAAGGATTAGGTAAAGAAATATGACACTAAAACCACCCACTAAACCGTATTCTTCACAAATAATAGCATAAATGAAATCTGAATATGGCGCAGGTAAATAATTCCTTTGTATGCTATTGCCTGGTCCCATTCCTATCCACTCCCCGCTTGCAATGGCAATTTTAGATTGACGGACCTGATATCCCCCCTCGGGATTCGATATGAAATCATTCATCCTACTTACCCAAGTTTCCAATCTAATCGCCTCGGGAAAAAATTGTCCCAAAATGATTAAAAAGGAAAACATAATTACGCCCAACATCAATAGTAAAATCAAATACTTAGTCGATACCCTTCCCACGAACATCATCAAAAAGGCCGTAAAAAAAAGAAGTAGTGCACTTGACAAATCAGCGGGAGCAATCAATCCACAAACAATAATTATCGGTAGAATAATAGGGATAAAAGCACTATTAAAATCTTTAATAACATCTTGCTTAGCCGAAATGGCCTTGGCTACATAAATGATTAAAGCTAGTTTGGCAAAATCAGAACTTTGAAAGGTTACTCCAACCCAAGGCAAAGAAATCCATCTCCTGGCATCATTATATTCAGCCCCGAATAAAATGGTATACACCAACAAAGGAATACTAACTAATAGCAATAAAGGTGCAGACTTTGAAAAAGTCATGTAATGAAGAAGGTGGACGATATAGGTAATCAATACCCCCAATGCTAATATAAGACCATGTTTAATCAAAAAAGACTCAGTATTTCCACCGCTATCTTTGTAAGCCAGCGTACCAGTCGCACTGTAAACAGCCAAGAGAGAAAAAAGACCTAGAATAACCATTACAGTCCAAATAACTCGGTCTCCATACAATGCATTTAACAATTTATTGGTCAGGGTATTCATTATGCTAATTCATTTACTGCTTTTTCAAATAATTCTCCTCTGTGTTCAAAATTTTTAAATCGGTCAAAACTCGCACATGCTGGAGCTAATAGGACAGTGTCGTTTTTATTTCCTATTGTTGCAGCTATGTGGACGGCTTGCTCCATAGTCTCCGCCTCCTGTTTGATGATTTCATATTTTTCAAAAGCCCTCCAAATAGCACTGTTATCCTTACCGATAGCAATTATGGCCTTAACATGTTTCATTACTGGATAGAGAATCTTGTAATCATTTCCTTTATCTACCCCTCCAACAATCCAAATAATTGGAGTTTGAAAAGCACCTAATGCGTATAAAGCAGCATTGATATTAGTTGCTTTGCTATCATTGATATAAGTAACTCCTTTAATCTTATTGATAGTTTGCATTCTGTGGGGTAATCCTACAAAAGAATCTAAACCATTTTGGATTTGAACAGGATCAATCTCCAGATGAAGAGCTATAGCTATCGCAAAAGAAGCATTTTGTGCATTATGCTGGCCTAGTAAAGCTGGATTCCTCAATATAAAGGTGTGTTTTCCAACCTTTAATGGGACTTCAGCCGATACTGGAATGATGGGGTCAGCGATTTCTATTTTTTTAACTGCTAAATCTAAGGATGACAACCCTTGTTTAATCCACTCATCGTTTGAATTAAAAATGAATACATCCCCTTCTTTTTGATTTTTAAAAATTTGGAATTTGGCTTGTGCATATAGTTGCATAGAACCTTTATAGCGGTCTAAATGATCTGGCGTTATATTAAGTAAGGCAGCAACATGGGGAGTGAACGTAGGGCAATCTTCTAGTTGAAAACTACTTACTTCTAAAACAAAAATATCGGGAGTCTTTTCTGCCACTAATCTCGCAAAACTTTTCCCTATGTTTCCTCCCAAATCCGCATTTATTCCAGCTTCTCGCAGTAGATGCCATGTCAATTTAGTTGTAGTTGACTTCCCATTGGTTCCCGAAATGGCAATAATGGGTTGTCGGGTATGCCTAGCTCCAAATTCAATTTCTGAAATAACTGGAATTCCTTTTTGAAGCAACCATTGAACGCACTCATTAGTAGGAGGAATTCCCGGACTTTTAACAACTAAAGCCACTTCTTCAAGGATTTTGCGAGAGTGTCCATTTTCCTCAAATGGAATTCCGCTTTCTTCTAATTCTAGCTGGTAATCAGCGCGAATGGTTCCACAATCGGAAAGAAAAACCCAATAACCAAGTTTACGAGCTAAAATAGCAGCACCAACACCGCTTTCTCCACCTCCTAAAACAGCTATTTTTTTCTCTTTATTTTCCATTATTATCTGATTTTAAGCGTAATAATGGTTAAGACTGCCAACAAGACACCTATAATCCAAAATCTGGTGACAATGGTAACCTCATGCCAACCCTTTTTTTGAAAATGATGGTGTAGAGGGGACATTAGAAAAATTCTTTTTCCCGCTCCGTATTTGCGTTTGGTATATTTAAAATAACCGACCTGAATCATGACGGATAGCGTTTCCATAAAAAATACCCCACATAAAATTGGAATCAATAGTTCTTTCCTTAAAAGAATAGCTAAAGCTGCAATAATTCCTCCAAGGGTTAGACTACCCGTATCGCCCATAAATACTTTGGCGGGATAGGTATTATTCCATAAAAACCCAATGCAAGCACCGATAAATGCTGCAGAGAATACCACCAATTCACCTGTTCCTGGTAGGTGCAGAATATTCAAGTAATTAGCTGTTATGGCATTACCTGACAAATAAGCAAAAATGCCCAGAACAACCCCTATGATTCCACCAATCCCCGTAGCTAATCCATCCAACCCATCTGTCAAGTTAGCGGCATTTGAAACCGCTGTAACTATTAAAACTACAAGTGGGATAAAGAGCATCCAAGCAAAGGTATTGGAAGAAGGAGCTGTCCTCCACAGTCTGCCGTAATCCAATCTATTTTCTTTGATAAAAGGAACATTGGTAAGGTTGGTTTTATAATTCGCCCTTTCTGCCCCTTCCATTTCTGATTGGGGGATTTCCCACATTTCTAATCCCAAATCCTCTGCAGTGGTTTTATCTAACCTCACATAAATATCCTCATGGACCAACATAGTAATAGAAATAATCAATCCGAGGATCACTTGTCCAATGACCTTAAACCATCCTTTAAGGCCTTCTTTATTTTTTTTAAATACTTTAATATAATCATCAATGAATCCAATTAAGGCGGTCCATAGGGTGGCGATAATCATGATGATCAAGTAAATATTAGAAAGGTCCGCAATCAAAAAAACAGGTATCAATATGGATAGTACGATAATCAATCCACCCATAGTGGGAGTTCCTTCCTTCATTTTTTGGCCTTCCAACCCAAGTTCCCGAACAGTCTCTCCTACTTGTTTTCTTTTAAGGAATGCAATTATTTGACCGCCAAAGAGTATAGAAATAATCAGCGAAAGGAGTATGGCCAAACCTGCTCTAAAGGTTATAAAATCTACTAAACCTGCACCGGGTAAGTGTCCATAATTATTTTCCAACCACTTTATGATCTGTACTATCATAATTTCATACTATACTTGACAAAGCATTAGTTAATTCAATTTTATCATCAAATTCACGTCTTTCTCCTTTGATTTCTTGATAATTCTCATGGCCCTTACCAGCTACTACTATAACATCTCCTGAAACGGCTAATTTTACTGCTGTTTTGATAGCCATCTTCCTATCCTCAATGCGGAGTACGTGGTCTAATTCAGTTGCAGTTAGATCCCCTTCCATTTCATTAAGTATGTCATTAATTTCTTCAGTTCGAGGATTATCGGCGGTAAAAATGGTGAGGTCAGACCATTTCACTGCTATTTTTCCCATCAAGGGTCGTTTACCTTTATCTCTGTCTCCTCCACAACCTACTACTAATATCAGTTTGCCCTTTTTTTCCCGAAGGGGCAATAAGACTTCTAATAATTTTTCAAGTGCATCTGGAGTGTGCGCATAATCTACTATTCCCATAACTGCTCTATTTGGAGACATACAAGTATCTAATCGGCCTTTAGGAGCTCGAAGCATACTTAGATGAGTCAAAATTTCTTCTTTATCCCCGTATAATTGTAGTGCAGTGGCGTATACGGCTAGCAAATTAGATGCATTGAAGGTTCCAAACAAGGGAATGTGAACAGATGCCCCATTCAAATCCAGTTCCATTCCAGTTAAAGAATTAGAAAGAATTCTCCCTTTGTAATCAGATACGGCATGCAGGGCATAAGTTATGACAGAGGCTTTGGTGTTTTGGACCATTACTTTTGAGTGCTTATCATCAGCGTTTACCAAAGCAAATGAAGATGGAGGTAAGTAGTCAAACAATAATTTTTTAGCCTTGATGTAGTCGTTGAAAGTGGTGTGGTAATCTAAATGATCTCTGGTAATATTGGTAAAAACAGCTCCCGCGAAATGCAGGCCATAAGTCCTTTTTTGCACAAGAGCATGAGAACTTACTTCCATAAAGGCGTATTGGCACCCAAAGTCCACCATTTGTGATAGCAATTGATTAATGGTAAGAATGTCAGGGGTGGTGTAAGAACTAGGCAATAGATCCTGACCAATTATGTTTTCAATGGTAGAAATTAATCCGGTTTTAAATCCAATGGAACTAAACAACTGGTGCAAAAGGGTTACTAAAGTGGTTTTTCCATTGGTCCCAGTTACCCCGATAAGGGTTAATTTTTGGCTGGGGTGATCGTACCAATGGCCTGAGACGTACCCTAGGCACTCTTTCGTATCTTTTACTTGTATATAGGTTACCCCTTCACTAATAAGATGGGGAATTTGTTCCACTACCACTGCTCTACATCCCATTTTAACTACGGCTTCTAAATATTGGTGGCCATCAGTTTTTATTCCAGGTATAGCAAAAAATAAACTGGTTTCATTCACCTTTCTGGAATCAAAACAAAGATTAGATACCGTAATATCTGCACTTCCTATTTGCTTTTGTATAGGCCAGTTTTGTAATATTTCCGATATCTGATGTACTTCCTGCATTCGCTACCTTAGGTAAAGTGTTACTTTTTGTCCATTTATACGGGTTCCAGGCAAGATGCTTTGTCTGAGGACTTTCCCACTTCCTCGAACAATAGTTTTTAAGCCTCTATTTTCTAATAAATAAATGGCATCTCTCAATCCCATCCCCCTAACATCTGGCACTAAATCATCAGGAATACTTTGATGTAGTAAAGTAATTCCTTCTGGCGTTGATTTAACCGAAGCGAAATGTGCGGGAGGATTAGCCGGTGTATTGATTTCAATTTGCTCTGCTATTACCATAAAATCTCGGGCCATCCCTATGGTTTGATCTTTAAACGGGGAGGAAGTTAGAACTGCTTTAGGTCTAGAATTAATAACTTCATTAAGCTCCATTCTCGATGAAAACGCTTGAACTGCAATTTCTCGGAAAACAGGCCCAGCTACATCTGAGCCGTAGTACCCTCCTTTTCTAGGATTATTTATAACGACCATACAGGTATATTTGGGTTCTACAGCGGGAAAGTAACCTACGAAAGAAGCCTGATACCCACCTATGAGTGTCTCATTGGAAACTTTTCTATAATTTATCTGAGATGTTCCCGTTTTGCCTGCAAAAGTAAATTGAGGGTGTTGTAAAGATTTGGCTGTGCCATTTTTTACCACCCCTTCCAATAAATCTCTAGCTTTAATCAAAGTGGATTCTGAAGCAATTTTGGATTTCAAAACTTTTGCGGTAAACTTCTCTTTTGGAATTCCATCACTTTGAATTTCAGTGACCATATAAGGTTTCATATAATTTCCATTATTCGCAATGGCATTATAAAAAGAGGCAATTTGAAGCGGGGTTAATCTCAATTCATACCCAATTGACATCCATGGTAAGGTAATGCCACTCCATTGATCTTCTTTACTATTGGGTCTCTTGATATAAGGCGTGGCCTCGCCCATAATTTTAATTCCAGTTGGTTGATCTAACCTAAATTGTTGCAAGCGTTTGATAAACTTTTCAGGTTGATCTTGATAGTATTTGGAAACCAATTTAGCAACCCCTACGTTGGAAGACTTTTCAATTACTGAACGAATAGGAACTATTTGAGTTTTACCGCCCCTTGGACTAGAATCTTTTAAAACTTCATCGTAGAATTTGGTTACTCCTCCTTCAATATCAATAGAGTCGTCTAGGTTTATAAATCCATCTTCAAGTAACGCCATTATAGAGGCTAGTTTGAAAGTGGAACCTGGTTCAATGGCCGTTCCTATGGCATGATTATAGGTTTCAAGATAGGTTTGTTGGAAAGCTCCTAAATTTGAAATGGCTTTAATAGAGCCAGTAGAGACCTCCATGATAATGGCAGTACCCCAGGTAGCATCGTGTTTTTTCATAGCCTCTAATAAGGCTTGTTGTGTGATGTCCTGTAGATTAATATCAATGGTCGTTTGGATATCTAATCCGCTTTTTGGGTGAATCTGCGCAAGGTCTTCTACCGGCATCCAAATTTCCTTTCCAACTTGAAACATTAATTGTTGACCGGGCTGTCCACCCAGTACTTTATCATAATATCCTTCTAACCCGACTGGAAGTGCTTCATCTCTAACGTAACCTATGGTTCTTTGGGCTAACAAACCAAATGGTCGTTTTCTTTCACTTCTTTTTTCGATAATAAAACCTCCGCGAAACCGTCCGAGCCTGAACAGGGGGAATTTTGCAAAAAGATCCTTTTCAGCGAATGAAATATTCCTTTTTATCAAAATGTGTCGGTCGGACGATTTCCGAAGGGAGTTGAGTATCAGTAAATAGTCCTCATTTGTTTTATTATTATCAGCATATTTAGAAAGATATATAGCTAGTGAATCTTTATTGCTATTAAAATCTTCATCATTAGGAGCCAGTGGGTCAAAGAATACATCGTAATAAGGAATAGATGTAGCCAGTAAACTTCCATCAGCTGCATATATATTACCCCTTTCTGCTTCAATTGGCCGGAATTCTAAATATTTTTCGGCTTTCTCTCTCCATTTATCACCCTCAATTACCGCTAAAAAAAAGGTTTTGTACAAGAGTAAACCTGCCATAGGAAATACCAATAACCCTAAAATAAAATAGACCCTGAACAAAATTTCCTTCTTGATATCCATTATCGCTATTCCTTATAATTCCAGCCTTTATAACCTATCCTCTTACTTATTCACTCTTTATTTTTCCTTGATTAATTCAAATACCTTAGGTTGAAACCCTTCAGGACTTAAACCCATTGGAGCTACTTTCCTTACCACCTCTGAATATTGACTTTCCATCATCACCTCAGACTTTAAAGACAAATAAGTCCACCTTACCTCTTTTAATTCCTTTTGCAACTCCTGTATGTTTCTAATTTTCTTTTCAGAACTATGAGAATTTGCGATATATATAGCTGCTACGAATCCTAAAAACAAAATGAATTTTAGATTCTGAGCAATCACTTCCGTTCCTGTGTTTTTTTTGGAAATACCTCCCTGTAAACTGCTCTTTGGTGGATCAACTATTTTTACCATCGCTTAATATTTTTCAGCTACTCTCATTTTTGCACTCCTAGCTCTAGAATTCAAGTTAATTTCTGTTTCATCTGGAACTATAACTTTGGAATTTATCGCTCTAAGAGAATTTTTTACCCTTCCGTAATCGTCTTTTATAAGTTCTCCCTTCACGTTTCCCGTCTTGATTAAATTTTTCGCCATCCGATCTTCTAAGGAATGATAAGAAATGACTACCAATCGGCCTCCAGGTTTCAAGACTTCTACCACTTGATTCAAAAATTCCTTCAAAGAATCCATTTCCTCGTTTACATAAATGCGAAGCGCTTGGAAAACTTGAGCAAAATATCGGGCTTGATTACCTCTATATGTTTGCTCTAAAATGGCAGTTAAATCCTCAACCCTTTCAATTTTATACTGGCTTCTCTTTTCGACAATTCGCTCAGCTAAAGTTTTAGCATTTCTCACCTCTCCATAATCACTCAAAATCTGCTGTAATTCTCCAACTGGAAGTTCATTCAGCACATCTGCTGCTGTCCTTCCTCCCCTTTGGTTCATCCTCATATCTAAAGGACCTTGCATTCGATGAGAAAATCCCCTTACATCAGTGTCAAATTGATAAGAAGAAACCCCCAAATCAGCTAAAATTCCATCTACTTGCTGAACCCCATAATACCTCAAAAATCGATTCATATACCTGTAGTTATGGGCAATAAGAGTAAATCTATCGTCCTCAAAACTATTTTGGTGAGCATCTTGGTCTCGATCAATTCCAAATAAATGACCGCTATCTCCTAACCTTTTCAAAATCAAACTGCTGTGTCCTCCTCCACCAAATGTAGCATCCACATATACCCCATTAGGACGAATATGGAGGAATTCAATGGACTCAGGTCCCAGTACAGGAATATGGTAGTCCTTATTCATCTCCCAATAAATTAGTTTTCGAAGTCCCTAATAACTCTTCTGCTAAGTCTGCAAAATTATCAGGTTCGTTATCCAGCATATTATCGTACTGATCCTTTGACCAGATTTCAATAGAATCATTAAATGCAGACAAAATCACATCCTTGTCAATCCCTGCATAATCTAATAAACCCTTAGTCAACAAAATGCGGTCTGCCCCATCCATAGTAATTTTTGATGCCCCTCGATAAAAATATCTTACAAACTCCCTCTCTTTTCTCCCATAAGTATTCAGTTGGTTGATTCTCTTACTGATTTCCTCCCAAACCTCTATTGGATAAAGCATTAGACAATTTTCAAATCCTCTGTTGATTACAAAGTTGTAGTGCTCTCTTTCCCCTAATTGGCTAATCAATCCCGATGGAAGCCTCATCCTTCCTTTAGGGTCAATTTTACAGTCGTACTCGCCTAATAGTTGAATCGCCACTACTTATATATATTTAATTACTCAAATGTATTAGTTTATTACACATTTTACCACAAATTCCCACTTTTTTTTCAGAGTAGCATAAAAAAAACACTCCCAAAAGGGAATGCCATTAACTTTTCGAGCAGTTTAAAACACTACCTGAAGAGTATAAAATCCAATAAAAATCTTAGTGATAGTAACCTGATAGGGCTTTTATGCGCATTTTAAGTACTCCGAAAATAGCTTCTTTTACAATTCCACCACTCATTTTGCTTACTCCTTCCATTCTATCTATAAATGTAATCGGAACTTCAACTATTTGGAAGCCTTTTTGCCGAGCGGCATATTTCATCTCTATCTGAAAGGCATATCCGACAAATTGGATTTTGTCCAAATTGATGGCATTTAAAACTTCACGGGTATAGCAGACAAAGCCCGCGGTTGGATCCATTACTGGCATCCAGGTAATTAATCTAACATATAAACTAGCCCCCTTAGATAATAAAATACGGTCCAGTGGCCAATTTTCTAATTTTCCTCCCTGAACATATCTGGAACCAACAGCCAAATCACCCCCCGATTGACAAGCCTCATAAAGTCGAACCAAATCCTCGGGATTATGGGAAAAATCAGCATCCATTTCAAAAAAATGAGAATAATCTCGCTCTAGTCCCCACTTAAAGCCTGCGATATATGCTGTCCCCAAACCCAATTTACCTTTCCTCTTTACCAAATGCAGTTGATTAGGATAATTATCCATTAATCCATTCACAATATCAGCAGTACCGTCAGGAGATCCATCATCAATAACCAGAATCTCAAATCTAATGGGCAAAGAAAGAACTGCATCTATAATTTTAGCAATGTTCTCCTTCTCATTGTAGGTAGGAATAATTACAAGTAGCTTATCCAAAGTTTAACGTTAAAAATTATCCACGAATTAAAAATAATATTTAAAAATTATACCAAATCTTCATCTCTCCATTTCTTGTCCACCTCCTTTTGGAGAATCAACGCATCTTCTTCTTCCAAATCAGTATTCATTGGAAGTCTACCTGAAATTTTAGTAGGTTGTTCGGATTGATCCTGAATATCCGTGTATCTAGTCTGTTTTCCCATTCCAGGAAAACCATATACATCCAAATAATGAAAAGCAATGCCTACAGACCATCCTAAAACGGGGAATTTAAACCACCAGGTACTAGGCGAAGTAAACATATTCAAAAGAAATAAGAAAACTGAAATGATGATAAAAGCGCCCAAATGTTGCTTAAATTCTTCTTCAGGCTTTCTTTTATTTTTTTTCATGACCCTTCTAATTATTTTGTCCTTTATACACAAATGGTCGAATTAATGCTCCACTCCATGCAGCAAGACCCGCAGTAATTCCCCCTAATAATCCTGTGGAAACCAATAGCAGAATAGGAGGATTAATAGAAAAAAGTTGAGCCATTCTAGTACTTAAAATTTGCTTATTTTGAAAATCCAACACCCCTGCATATATTATCCAATACAGATATACCAATCCAAAGGAAATTAATACTTTATGTAATACTTTACCTTCGGTAAAAATTGCCCAAATCATTGTAATTATAGGCATGGCTATCCACGGTGTAATCCAGGAAAATACCGTAATGGGTAGTAATAATAAAATCCAATTTTTCATTTTAATTGAAATTATAGGTCAGAATAGAGGACGTGTCAGCTTCCTCCTCACTTAAGTAAAGTTTCAAAGGATAATATTTACCCTCTACCCATTTTTGAATTTGTAAATCATAAAAAGGGCTTCCTGGGTTACCAGATTGGCCACCAGGATAAATTCCAAACGCCCTAGGCTCTGGTCCTAATTCAACAATCATCCTCCATGAGGGACCGTGCCCCTTTTTGATTGCATTAAGAGCATCGGCATATCCGCCTACTTTAATAAGGTCTGAGCCTAAGGGTGCAATCCTTCCCAAGTGTTGAATATGAGTGTCCTTATACTGCTCCCAGTTAATTGGGGTTTTCAATGCCTGAACCATAGCTAAAAAAGAAGCGGTTACCAAATCCTGAGCTGATTCCACCTCCGTTGTTGTCTTTCGATCGAAAATGGCATCTTGGGGTAGATTAATCATTAAATCAATTAAAACCCAATTCTCAGGCATAAGAACAGGTGCTTTGCTCTGGGAATTATCCAACTCATCAAAAGTCCATTGGTAAGTTTTATTCATCCATTCAATAAAATAAACCGGAGCCTGATCTGTTCCTTCAAAAGAGTAATTCCATTGTTCCAACTGGATAACTATATCTTTTTCAGTTTGATTGGACAAAGCATCTCGATCTAATAAAGCCAATAAAGCTGGCAATCCTTCTTCAGCGTAGATACTGTAGTTATCATTCTGGATTTTCATAAAATCTTCTACATCTAATACATCTGCATTCGAAAGGATTCGATTGATATATCTTCCACGATAATCGTCAAATCCCCCATTGTAATAGTAAGGGTATCTCGGATCAGTGGAATGCTGATTCGCTGAGGCCACATATTGACTAGGAGGGTTATAAGAATAAGGTAAGGATTCAAAAGGGATATAACCTTTCCATCCATTTGTTCTCTTACTACCTGAAGAAATCAACCTACCTTGACCTTTTTCCTTAATAGGTAATTTGCCTGTTACGGTAAGTGCTATATCTCCTTGGTTGGAAGCGTACAAAAAATTCTGGGCAGGTCTACTAAATCCACGAATAGCTT
>JBEAPR010000110.1:0-10680 GCA_041164265.1 Bacteroidota bacterium
ACCTTCACATGAAGTTCTAAGAATACCTTTTGTTCAAAGAAGGATTCAAGATCTTTTCTAGCTGCTGATCCTAATTTTTTTATCGCTTCTCCTTGTTTGCCAATCAAAATGCTCTTTTGCGTTTTTCTACTGACAAAGATGGTAGCAGCAATGGACAGTAAAGGTAAGCCACTTTTTGTATTCCCCTCCTTAAAAGATTCTACTACAACTTCAGTGGAATAAGGAATTTCCTGATGGTAAAATAAAAGGATTTTCTCTCTAATGATTTCTGAGGTGAAAAAACGCTCTGGTTTGTCGGTTAATTGATCTTTGGGATAATATGGGGGACAAATAGGTAACTTTTCAAGTATGGCTTTGAGAAGTTGGTCCGTCCCGGTTTTATAAAGGGCTGAAATAGGGAGAATTTTTTGAAATATTCCTGTGTTTTCCCATTGAGGCAATCGGGATTCCCAAAAATTGGGGTCAGTAGTATCCATTTTATTTAAGATTAAAAAAATAGGAATATTTAATCGCCCAAGTTGCTGAATGAGTTTGCCGTGCTGCTCAAATTGTTCTTTGGGGTCTATCACCCAAAGTAGTACGTCTGCGTCTTCGAGGCTACTGAATACGAATCTATTCATAGCTTCTTGCATTTTGTACGAAGGCTGTTCTATGATTCCAGGAGTATCTGAAAAGACCATTTGGAAATCTTCACCGCTTAATATTCCGATGATTCTATGCCTAGTAGTTTGAGGCTTGTGAGTAATGATCGACATCCTTTCACCAACTAATGCATTCATCAAAGTAGATTTGCCCACATTGGGTCTTCCTATAATGTTGACAAAACCTGCCTGATGTTTGTTATTCATTAATCTTTTTTTCTATCATTTGAAACAAAAGGTTGGGTTTGAGTACTCTCCAATCTATTTCGTTAAAATTTCTACCCAAATGCACAAAGTGTTGAATGCAGGTTGAATTCATTTCTTCGTTTACATGATCCAGTGTATTGACAAAGCAAACCCAACCATCTTCTTCAATGACATCTTCGTACCATTCTTCATAATAGCAATCATCACTTCCGTGAAAATTAAGCACATTTTCACAAATCAAGATAAACTTACTGAGACCTTTTTCCCGCATGTCATCTATAATTTCTCTTTTGAGAAACATTACATCATTGTGTAGGCAATCATTCCATTCGCCTATTAATTCAATAATGGTATAACCTTTATGATAGTCGGCATAGAGAACTTTTAGGTAAAGAGTGGCTGATCCAAATTCATCCCATTGTGGGTGAATAAAGTAATTATATACCTTATTAGTAAAATGAAACTCACTGTACGTTTTACCAAAAAATGGGGAAAGGTGGTCTTCTGAAGCAATGTAGCTGCCTCTCCATTTGAAAAAAGGTTCAATATCGTGCATGGTTTATTTTAACTATGCAATATTAAGATTGTTTACCTCTTAATGCAATTAGAAATATTGAAACCTTTAAAATTTGTAGTTACTGGACCGGAGTCTAGTGGAAAAACTACTTTAGCTCAGTCATTAGGGGGTCGGTTTGGTTGGCCAGTTGTACCGGAATATGCTAGGATTTATTTGGAGGGAAAATCGATGACATCTTATAATCAACATGATTTTGATCGTATTGTATTGGGGCAATTCAATGCGGAGCAACGGGCTGAAGCTAATGCTCAACAGCCGCTAATATTTGATACTTCGGCTCTGGTTTTACATATATGGCATTTGGAGAAATGGGGAGGTGTACATCCGTTAGTTCAAACTAAGCTTAAAGCGGTTCAAAATACTTTTTTTTTATTGTGTCGGCCGGATATTCCATGGGAGTATGATCCACTTCGGGAGCATCCTGAGGATCGGGATCATCTGTATGGTAAATATTTCAAAGAATTAAAAAATTGGAATTTTCCATTCATTGAGATCAGCGGTTCTCCTTCACATAGATTAGAAGAGGCGACCTTACAAATAAAAAAATGGGCAAAAAATATTGACTAATACCCAATTGACTCGTAATTTTGCCATTCATTCCTCACTGGGGTGCCTAACTTATTTCCTTTTGGAAATATAGGCTGAGATCATACCCTTTGAACCTGGCCGGGTAATTCCGGGAAGGGAAAAAGACCGTTGGAATACGCACGGGTATGAAGGTAAAAAGGTGTTTAACCCCATAAACATCTATTGTTTTACCTTTTAATTATTAACCATGAAAAAATGGATTTTTTTAGGTTGGTCATGGATGTTGTTTTCAAATTCCATATCAGCACAGTTTACCTTCAATGGAAAGGTATTAGATGATTACGGGGTTCCTTTAGTTGGTGCTTCGGTTTATTTACCAGCTTTAGAGGTAGGAGCGCAAACGGACGATGTAGGTAATTTTTCCGTGACGGATATTCCTTCGGGAAATCAAAAGATCCAGATTTCTTTTTTGGGTTACCGGACCATGGAGGTGGATATTTATTTTGACCAAAATAAATTTGAAATTTTTGAATTGGAAACCTCTATTTATGAAATGAGACCATTAGAGGTCCGAGCAACTAGAGCTAATGAAAGAACCCCGATGACTTTTTCCAATTTGACTCAAAAGGAGTTAACAAAGAATAATCTGGGGCAAGACGTGCCTTTCCTTTTGCGTTGGACGCCTTCAGCAGTGGTGACTTCGGATGCTGGAACAGGAATTGGATATACGGGTATTAGGATTAGAGGGTCTGATCCTACGCGAATCAATGTAACCATTAATGGAATTCCACTTAACGATGCAGAAAGTCATAATGTGTTTTGGGTAGATTTACCCGATTTTATTAGTTCTACGGATGACATTCAAATCCAAAGAGGGGTGGGTACCTCCACCAATGGAGCTGGAGCTTTTGGCGCAAGTATTCACCTTAATACTTCAAAAATAGAGCGGGAATCTTATGGTCGCATTCAGACCACTTTGGGATCTTTTAATACCCGAAAAGCTAATGTTTCATTTGGATCTGGACTTTTAAACGACCGATTCGTTTTTGCCGGCAGGCTTTCTTCTATACAATCAGATGGATATATAGATCGAGCTGCTGCTGATTTGAATAGTTGGTATATCAATACCAGTTACCTCGGTGATCGCAGTACGGTTCAATTCAATGCTTTTAGTGGCCATGAGATTACCTATCAAGCTTGGAATGGAGTACCTGCTGATTTTTTGGATGATAACGAATGGAGGACCTATAATTCTGCGGGGACTGAGAAACCAGGAAGTCCGCATGAAAACGAGGTGGACAACTACAAACAGACGCATTATCAATTGATTTGGACTAAACAATTATCTTCTGATTTGAATTTTTCCCTAGCCGGTCATTACACCAAGGGTGCTGGGTATTACGAGCAATATAAAGCCGATGAGGAATTGGCTGAATATGGTTTAGAAGGAGGATTAGGGCCAACGTCTGATTTAATTAGAAGGCGTTGGTTGGATAATGATTTTTATGGGATGACCTATTCTTTGCAATCAACCTCTGGTAATGGTCGATTAGACTGGACATTGGGAGGGGGATATCACTTCTATAGTGGAAGACACTTTGGCGAGGTCATCTGGGCACGGGATTTTGGCAGAGGGGAAATGGGTCATTTATATTATGACAATTTAGGTAGAAAAGGCGATTTCAATGCTTTTGGGAAGTTAAATTATTGGATAAATTCTAATTGGGACGTATATGTCGATATGCAAATTAGAAAGGTAAATTATGAATTTGAAGGCTTTGACAATCAACTTCGATGGGTTGATCAGTCGGATCTGCTGACTTTTTTCAACCCAAAGGCTGGGCTATCTTATCATTTTTCTGAGCGTGCAATGGGATATTGGTCCTTTGCAGTTGGGCACAAAGAACCTAATAGAGATGACTATGTGGAAACTACACCTGCTGAACGGCCACTTCCGGAACGTTTATACAATACAGAAATAGGATACAAATATCGCTCAGATAAAGTAGCTCTTGAAGCCAATTTATACCATATGTATTACCTCAATCAGTTGGTTTTGAATGGAGAGATAAATGATGTTGGTGCTTATGCCCGCGTAAATATTCCTTATAGTTATCGACTAGGGTTAGAAATCAATGGAGGCCTCTCTTTTGGAGAACATTGGAGGTTAGATGGGAATGTAGCAATTAGTAAGAATAAAGTGATTAGGCACACCATATTCGAAGACAGCTACGATGCGTCCTTTAATTGGTTGGGTCAAGAAGCAGTAGTGTATGAAAATACAGATCTTTCTTTTTCTCCTAATTTTATTGGAGGAGGAAGTCTTACCTATCAAATTCCATTCAAAGAAAACCGAAATTTCTTAGAAATAGGATGGTTGCATAAATATGTATCGAGTCAATTTATAGATAATACTTCAGATTTAAATAATCAATTAGATGGTTATTATGTTAGCGATTTACAAGTTATTTATAATAGGGGTGGGAATATTGAAATTAATTTTTTGTTGGGAAATATATGGGATGTGCGATATGAAACCAATGCTTGGTCCTATAGATATCGTTATGAGGGATTAAGAGTGATTGACCAAGGTTTTTATCCGCAAGCAGGTACTCATTTTTTTGTTGGGCTTAAATTTCAACTGTGATTTTTTTGACTAGCCTTGGAACGAAGAAAAAATAACATTATATTACACACGAATCGCGAAACAGAAGTGCTCTCGACGTTTCTATTGTTTCGTTGATTTAATCTCCATACAGAGGAGAGTGCAGGTAACTTATTTGCGGCGGTTGAATAACCGCCGCTTTTTTTTTCACTGGAATTTTATTATTTTTTTGTTTAACATGCGGTAGAACTACCGATATAATTTTATTTTAACATAAAATAATATGGTTATCGAGGGCAATCAATTCTAAACTCATACCACTAACTCTCGATTACAGGAGAAGAAAGAGGACAAATGAGTAAACTCTAGCTGTCAAAAAGGGGATACTTTTAAGGTAAAAAAAAAGCTGCCTGGTAAAAAGCAGGCTAATGGGGCCTTAGAATTTATAATTAAATCCAAATCTAATATCAAAGGGACTTTCAATAATATTCTGAGGCATATTCAGGTTATAAAGCAAGAGAATTTCATAGCCAAAACCATTGCCTCCCGCACTGTTATAGCCTACTCCTAAATACACATTTTCTCTGGTTCTTCTTTGTACTTCAATTTGGGAAACTCCACTATAAACTAAAGCTTCATTAGCAAGTTCTGCCTCTGCATGGAGAAAAATAGCGGGAATCACTTTATATCGAGTAAATATTCCACCTGCATAGCTAATTGGCTGTGCATTGTCTTTTCCACCATTAGCTGTTCGTGCTGAATAGTAAGAGTAAGTTAAGGAGATTCTGGGGCCAGCAGACCATTGAGGTGTAAATTTGTAGCCTACCATGGGAGAGATTCCCAACTGAAATAGGCTGACAAAGGATGACCCTGAGAAACCGAGGTTAAATCCCCCTCCATACCATATTTTCTCTTCAAAAACTGGTGGTGGGGTGTTAATGGGATTACTAGAAGTTGAACCACTTCTTTTGATAGCTTGAGAAAACCCCGTTACTGAAGCTACACAAATTAATAGAAAGGCAAGTAAAGCTTTCAAACCGGATGACTGCTGAAGTTTATTCATAAATCAAAATATTTAGTATAATTAATTCTATCTCCCCTATCAATAATAATGTGCTTCCATTGGCCATTGTTATTGACCCTGTGATTTTGAATATTATATTTAACACCGAAACTACTATAAAGGATGCTATAATAGAACCAGGTTGAATTCATGGATATCGAAAAAGACCCATGCCCATTCAGCATGGGAACATTGAAAAACGGCATATAGACCACCAAAGGGAAGATTAAAACAAATAAGAAAGCTATGATCATGATGTAGTATTCAATAATGAATACAAAATTGAGGAAATTAATCAGTAAAAAAAAGCGCCTACTTTTAGGAGCAGGCGCTTTATCATTTATTTAACTTTTAAGGCTAGAAAATGTACTTGATTCCCATCTGAAGCCTCCAGGTATTACCCAATATATTGGTTGTATTTCTGAATGTTTCGGTTGGCAAATTAGACGTTCCAGATATAGCATTCAATCTATAGGTAGGAACCCCATTAGTTTGTCCTCTATAGTTTAACAAAGTAGATTGATTAACTACCTTTGGGATACCCCAATTGCTATTTAGTAGGTTTCCAAAGTTCAAGAAATCAAGGGTCAATTGGAGTTTGTTTTTATCTAAGTTGGTAAAATTAACTTCTTGAAGTAGTCTTACATCGAATCGGTGATACCAAGGAGCAACACCTCCATTTCTTTCAGCTACCTGTCCTCTTATGCTGTTCAAATATTCATCTTGATTGATATAGGCCTCAAGCATTTGCTCTTGCATCTGAGTAGTAATGGTATTTCCACCTAAAGAAAAAGACTCAAAATTAATTTCACTCGCATTTCTCGGTACGTATATTAATCGGTTGGAAGCATCTCCAAAATTACCAGAATAAGTATAGGAGAACCTTCCAGCGTTTCCACCTTCATAAAATACGCCTATTGTTGTTCCTCCTTTTTGATAAGAAAGGTTACCGATTAATCGGTTAGGTTGATCGAATCCTGCATAGGACAATTCTGGGTTATTTCTATCATTCTGTACAGTAGCTGGCCATAGAGAAATAGCCTGAGAACCACCTGCAGCATCCAAATCTCGAGCTCTTGATGCAGTGTAAGCGACCATAGTATAAAACCCATTGTCAAAGGTCTTGGACAACTGAAGGGTGGCTGCTACGTAATCAGCTTTTTCTGTAGCATTGGTTAAATAGAAAACGTTTCTGAAATTATTATCATTAGAATAATTGGTGCTGTTCCAATACCCTCTTGGATCGGCACCCGTAAGGTTTCCATTTGGACTGCTCAATACAGGATTGTAAGCAATCGGTGTGGATATATCCCTATTGTAGAACAATTCCAAGGTAGCTTCAATACCTCCTGGCAACTGTTGGTCAATTCCAATGTTGGTTCTCCATACTTGTGGTAACTTGAAATTTTCGTCTGTTACATTCAGTTCATTGGATAGCGTCTCTGCTGGATTAGCTGGATTATATGCAGTAACATCGGGATTGAAAATGATTCCATTATCAATTACCTGCTGGCCTTCATAACCGTAACCTCCTCTAACTACACCAGATCCATTGACTTGATTGGACAACCAAACAAATGGGATTCTTCCCGAAAATAATCCAGAGCCACCTCTTATAATCAATGAACGATCTCCTTTAACGTCCCAGTTAAAGCCAACTCTCGGAGAAAACAAAGGATTGACCTTTGGGAAAGTAGCCACATCTGGAGTAAAGGTACTTCCATCACCTTTAGTGAAGGTTTTGTTTAAGTTATCCAAAAGTTGATTATTGGGAATATCAATAGGATAAAAAGGAAGGTCGATTCTCAATCCTCCAGTTAATTTTAACCTGTCATTTGGACGATATTCATCCTGTATGTAGATACCAATCTGTCCAAATTGCGTGTTATCCACTGGTGGGGTAGTAGAACCATCTAAAGCATAACCTTTAGCAAAAGCATCTGGATATACATTAGGGTTTCTATTGATTACTGCTTCAACAAAATTATCGTAGCTGTTGAATCTATAAAAACCATTGAAAACGGGGTTGAACGCATTTTTAAAGGTCATGTATTCAAAATTCAAACCCGCTGTGATGGTGTGGTTGTCCTTGTAAATAGTAGTATTGTTAGTGATGTTAAAAACATTGTTTTCAAGGAGATTACCTACGGTAAAAAGTTCGTTGCCCATGGTCATATAGTATAACAAATTACCTGTTGCATCTGGCTCGAGTACTTCAATCATCGGAAAATCTTGACCACCGGGAATCCCTCTTTTAGGATCTTTAATTTGAGTATATCCAATATTGAGTTGGTTGGATATATGATCTCCAAATAAAGAGTTGAGTTCTCCGACAAAGGAGGTAACTGTGCGGTCATTAGTGTAATTATTGTTTCGGAAGTTGATGTTTTCTATACCTGTTCTAAAGGTGTTTCGGTATCTGGTGCTGATGTATCTTATAGAGTTGCCATTAGTGGGTACATCTGTAAATGCACTATAATTATTGAATCTTGCGGTAAATTTATGTTGAGCATTGATATTGTAATCTAATCTTACATTGATTCGCTCTTGCTCGGATGCAAAGGGATATCCATCTGGCGCTCCAACATCATAACCGTATAAACTTTGGATGCTTTGTCTAACAAAATTAGCTTCGGAGAGAGGAACCCTAGAAATAATCAAACCGTCTGGGGTTTCTCCTTCTCTCGCCGCTCTTTTGAGAAAAGAAGGAACGGCTTCTTGTTCTTTCTCGTAGGAGGCAAAAAAGAATAGTTTATTCTTAATAATAGGTCCACCAAAGGTTACCCCTGTGATTTCATTTTTGGAATCACCTGGATCTACACTAACATCTCCTACTTTGGTTCCAATCATTTGATCATTCCGCAACAGATAGTATACTGATCCACTGAATTGATTAGTACCAGACTTAGTTACCGCATTTACTGCAGCTCCTGTAAATCCAGAATATCTAACATCATATGGTGCTAGGTTAACACTCACTGCCTCAATGGCATCTAGAGAAATTGGGCTCCCTCCGGCAAATTGGGCAGAACCTAACCCAAAGTTGTTGTTGTAAATATTCCCATCTATGGAGTAATTATTAAACCTGGAATTGGTGCCGGCGAAGGCATTACCATTGGATTGAGGAGTTAATCTAGTAAAGTCATTTAGACTTCTGCTAATCGTGGGTAGTGTAGTAATTTTTCCAGCTGAAACATTCAATGCTGCTCCGGTTTTGCCATCTGCGAAACCTGCGTCCTTTGCAGCAGTAACAACCACTTCTTCAATTTGTATTGCATCTTCCATTAATATGAAATTGACAATAGCAGGACTACCCAGACTGAGGAATAAATTTTCTCTTTTTTGTCCTTTGTAGCCAATGTAACTGACCTCTATCTCATAGGGTCCACCTACGCGCATGCCCTGAATAGCGTAATATCCAGTGGCATTAGTAACTGTGCCATAAGAAGTTCCTGACGGCGTGTGAATTGCCAACACAGTGGCTCCTATAATTTCCATGCCTTGTTCATCAACTACTTTACCATTGATGGTACTTGTAGTGATCTGTGCGGTGGCATGGAAGCCAAGCACAGTGAAAACGATTAATGATAGTAATCGCGATTTCATAGTTTTTTATTTAAATAGGTGAATAAAATCAGGGCGAATTTACGCGTGTATTTTATTATTTTTTACCTTTTAAACATTAGTGTTAACATTCTGATTTTCAGAGGCTTCAGAATTAAATTTGGGTGAGTCAGAAAAGGTCTGTAAACAAGTAATTAAGGAATGGTCTGAATATTGGGTGGGCAAATGCACTTGAACGATAAAATTCACCTAAATCCTTTGATTTTTTGGGGAAATATTGATAAAAAATGAAAGGATTAGCAGATTTATAAATTAAAAAGGTATGAATTAAAGGAAGAATAAATCATATATATATCTAGTAAAAACCTAATATAATTTTAAAATTATGCTTTTTTTTGCAACCTTTTTAAAATAAAATTTTTAAGACTTTACAAAAAATTAATCTTAGAAGGGTTTCATGACCCACTCTATACGGTTACTTTTGACTTATTATTTAACACTTTAACAAAATTTTACACTGCTATGAAAAAATTATTTTTAGGAATGGCACTTGTATTAGGAGTTGGATTGCTCCAAGCGCAGGTGAACATTTCGGGAAATGTAACAGATGCTGAAACAGGCGAAGCCTTGTTTGGCGCTACCGTTATCCTTGAGGGGCAAACCGGAGGAACTGTTACGGATCTGGACGGTAATTTTGCTCTAGAAGGGGTAAACGAAGGGGATTACAACTTGGTGATTTCTTTCGCTGGTTATTCAGAATTAACAAAAGCTATTCAAGTAGGATCTAGCAATTTGGATCTAGGAGCATTAGAATTATCATTCGATGCGGTTGGATTAGCTGAAATTGAGGTTATTGCCTCATTTGCTACGGATAGAAGAACGCCTGTAGCAGTTTCCACCATTTCTGGTGAAAAAGTAGAAGCTTTAGTAGGAAACCAAGAATTTCCCGAAATCATGAGGAAGACCCCGGGTGTTTATGTTACTAAAGAAGGTGGTGGATTTGGAGATTCTAGAATCAATATTAGAGGATTTGATCAGCGTAATACTGCTGTGATGATTAATGGTATTCCTGTAAATGATATGGAAAATGGTTGGGTATATTGGTCCAACTGGGCCGGCCTAGCCGATGTAACTTCCAGCATTCAGGTACAAAGAGGACTAGGGGCAAGTAAATTGGCAGTTGCATCTGTAGGAGGTTCGATTAATATCGTTACTAACGCGGCAGAGATGAGAGAAGGTGGGGCAGTTAGTGTGTCAATAGGTAACGATGGTTTCCAGAAATATAGTTTTGCTTTATCTTCTGGTTTGAGCGAAAAGGGCTGGGCATTCTCTATGTTAGCTTCTCATACGAGAGGTGATGGTTATGCTAACGGTACCATGTTTAGAGCTTACAATTATTTTGGTTCTATTACTAAAGAATTCAATTCTAAGCATACCTTAGCTTTCACTGCTTTAGGAGCTCCGCAATGGCACCACCAGAGGTTCGAACCTGGGG
>JBEAPR010000111.1:0-2909 GCA_041164265.1 Bacteroidota bacterium
AGAATGAAACGGATTCCAGCGAATCTCTCGCATCTGGAGATTTAGAAAGTCCAATGCGTTCAAGGAGTAATGCAGTTAGTGAAGGTCCATCAAGGCCTCGGAGTAATGCGATTAGCGAAGAAGCTGAATTTACAGTAGAAGTGTTAGCGGAAGAAATGGGAGGGGTTAGAACGGAAGAAATCAGCTCATCGGGATCAGGTGGTGCTTCGGTGCCTAAAAAGGTCACGGAAAATATTGGGCTGATTAAAATGGCTATGCACTCCGGTACGATATTGGGTAAAAAAGCTATTTGGGATAGTTTAAACCCGGAGATTGATAAATCGGGGTTGGCTATAACGGCTGGAGATTTGACTGCTTCTGCAGTTTCTACAGGGGCCTCAGCGGGAATGGCATTAGATGGAACTGCGGAAGAAACTGCTAAAAGGGTAGAGGAAACGGGAGATAAAAATGCAGTGGCAGAGCAAGCAGCTGGAGAAATTGCTTCATCGGTAGGATCCTCTATTTCTTTATTGTTTTCTACTATTAAGGGAATCTCCAAAATGATGGAAGCGTATAAGGGAAAGGATGGTATGAAGGCCTTGGAAGGTTCTCGGGAATTTATTGCTGCCATTAAATCGGGCTTTGAATTGGCTAATAGCATTATTAAATACACCTCTGGATTTGCCAATCCAGCAATAGTTTCCGTCATTCCGGGTTTAGGTATTGCCATTTCAGCTTGTGATATCATTATCAATGCCCACAATGTTTTTATGGCACATAGTGCTAAGGTAAGCATGTCAGAGGTCTCCGATAAGTATAAATCTCAGATGGTAGCCATTTTTGGTGAATCCCCCGAAAAAGCGTTACCAGAATTATTTCACAAGGAGAAGAGAGGTAAATTTGGTCAAAGGATAACCTATTTGAGACTTCAACCTGGAAAAATGGCTGAATTATCTCAAATTGCCTCTATTACTGATTATTCGCAGTTAGAGTTGGCTGAACTCCAAAGAAGATATAAACTACCTGAAGGAACTTCGTTTCACGACTTCTATTTAGCGGTAAAGTATTATGAATTGGGCAGTAAAATGGAAGAGATCAATCAAAAAAGGGAAGTTTATGGCGGAAGAAATATTACTACTTTAATCATCAATATAGCTGGTGATATTGCCTCTTTCTTCCCCGCTGATGGTGGAATAACAGCTGGTGTACTTAAAGGAGTAGCTGGAGGAACCCAGGCAGCCTTTGCTGCGGGTAAATTTATTCAAGGAAAAGCTAGAGATTTTGGTGTTTTAGGTGGGGATACCACCAGGTCTGGTAAGGCAAAATATCAGGAATATGTAGGTCACACCAAAACCATTTATATGTTATTGGAATCAGAAGGATTAAAGCCAAATACGGAATTGGAGGAGGTGGAATTAGAAACTGTAGGTAATTTGATTAATGTGGAGAGAATTATCAAAGCAACTGGGGCATCCACTAAAGAATTGTATAAGACGAATTATGGTAGTGATAGTGCCATTCGATCTCAAATTGAATTAATAATTAACGGCATGAAAAGTGGAAGAGGATGATGACAAAAGAATTTAGTCAAAACAGCCAATTAGCAAGGCTGATGCTGTATGAAAAGTATCTGTCCAATAATAATGTTCCTGCTAAGTTGGTAGAAGCAAAGAATGAGGCTTCCTTAGATTTTGTGGTGGCAAGTATCGGAGAAATTAAAGTTCAAATCAGTTTTGTACCCATTCCTGAAGACCACTACCAGTCTATTGAAATTATGCAGTTTTTCGTAGAATTTGGCACCTTTTCTTATCCAAAGGAATCTCTAGAAACTTTATGCAATGCACTGAACCAAAAAATGGCGTTAGGTAAAATTATACTTAATTCGGCGGGCAAATTGGAGTTGAGGTATTACGGTGTAGTGGCTAAATCACAACCTATGGAGGAGATTACCTTTGCTGAATTTTTTGCTACTTTTCTAACCAGTATTGAATTTACAGTAGAAATAATATCGTCTGGTCTTCCATTAGAAGGTTTATTGGATAAAATCAGTGGGTATTGATTGGGATGCCTTACATTCATACCATTTCTACCCTCCCAGGCCAATATGTGATAGATCATGAACAAATAGCTCATTTATTATCCATTGCACCTCCTTCCAGTCCTTTTTCTAGCAAATATCTAGACTTGGCTCAGGAGGGAAGTATTAGTAATAAAAGGACTTTTTTGCCCAATTTTGAAGAGGTATTGACCCTTCAAACTCCAGCTTCTACCCAGCAAAGAATGGAGCAGTACCAAAGGTTGGTTCCAGCTATTGCCAAGGAGGTAGCCCAAAAGTGTCTCACGGAAGCGAATACCAATGTAGGAAGCATTACAGATGTCATAGCCATCAGCTGCACGGGGGTAATGGCTCCTGGATTAGAAACCATTTTAGCAGAGGAATTGGGATTAAAGTTTCATGTAAATCGTTATGCGGTAAATTTTATGGGGTGCTATGCTTCCCTTCATGGTTGGAGATTAGCCAGGTTGATTGCCTTACAAAATCCCAATGCAAGAATTTTAATGGTTTCAGTGGAGATGAGTGCGCTCCATTTTAACCCCAATTATTCTACCCATAACCTACTAGGCACCTATCTTTTTAACGATGGAGCTGCCGCTTGTTTGGTTGGTGGTTCAAACATACCTCCCAAAGCTCATTCTATTAAAATTAATAGTTTCCATTCAAAGTTGTATTCCAAAGGAAAGAAAGAGATGGCTTGGATCATTGGCGATGAAGGTTTTGAATTAACTTTAAGTAGCCGAGTTCCTGTATATATCAAAAGGCACCTTAAAGAGTCCATCCAAGAGGTATTGGTTGATAGCGATACTCCAATTAACCAAATTCATCATGCGGTGCATCCAGGTGGAAAAAATATATTAAAAGCTGTTGAGCA
>JBEAPR010000112.1:0-18125 GCA_041164265.1 Bacteroidota bacterium
TTTTCATTTTTATTGGCAATAGCACAACGAAAAGTGGATAAAATATTAATTGTACGTAACGAAATTCAGCTAAAGTGTTAGAAAGCTGATGCATGACCAAGCCTTGTAATAAAACAAAAAAAATAAATCTAACCGCAATTGCCATCATTCCGTTAATCGTTCTTTAAATTCTCCTCTCCCTTTCCCCATACATAGACATAGGTCAATTTAGATAAATCATTCATTAAGTCAACTTCCAGCGTTTTAAAATAATCTCCCTCCATAGGCTCATTGATTTGACTCACAACTCCTATGGGAATCCGCGGGGGGAATATATTTGAATAGCCACTGGTTACAATGGTATCTCCAACCACCACTGTAGCATGAGCAGGAATATCCTCTATTCTCATGTGAAAAGGGTCAACCTCTTTTCTCACCATATTGCCAAAAAACCCCGTTCTCCCTATTCCCGCCGAAATCCTAGCTTGACGATGCAATAGGCTCATTGCCGTTGCATAGTGATCTCCTGTTTCTATTACTATTCCAACCACACCAGTTGAAGAAAAAACTCCCATCTGCGGTTTTATTCCATCGCTTGTGCCTTTATTCAAAAGCAAGTAATTGTCTGCTAATGCAATTGAATTAGAAAGTACCTTACATGGAATAATATCCGCTATCTCAGTCTCAAAAAAGTCCTTTGCGTTCTCTTCCTCCAATCTATTCCTCAAACTAATAAGTTGTGCTCTTATGATTGCGTTTTCCTCCATAAGCAGATCATTCTCCCTTTTCAATCGAAAAAAGGAAATCGCACCCTGGTATTCTTCCACTAACTTACCTATTGCACTAGAAGCCGATGTGACAAAAAGTCTTTTTTGAGGAGCGTTAAACTGTATAATTAAAAAAATACTAAAGAGTTCTAGTATTAAAAAAACTAAAAAAGTAATATTCTTTATAATTAATCTGAAAAAATCAAGCATATAGCTTTCTTAGACACTTCTTCTATCTAGTAAAAATGTATATCGTTCTGTATTATTGAGAGCAATTCCCGTTCCTTGAACTACAGCTTTTAATGGATCTTTTGCAATATGTACCTCTAGTTTAGTTCGATCATTTAAACGCTTGTCCAATCCCCGAAGTAGGGCACCTCCACCGGTTAAGTACAATCCCGTCTTATAGATATCAGCAGCTAATTCCGGTGGTGTACTTTCTAGCGCCTTTATTATAGCTTCCTCTATCTTAGAAATAGATTTGTCTAATGCGTGCGCCACCTCTCTATACCCCACCTTGATTTGTTTGGGAATTCCCGACATCAAATCCCGACCATTTACAGCATAGTCATCGGGTGGGTTTTCTAATTCATGAAGGGCAGATCCTACATTTATTTTTATTTGTTCAGCAGTACGCTCCCCAATTAAAATATTGTGCTGCCGCTTCATATATTCCACTATATCATTGGAAAATTCATCGCCAGCAATTCTGATGGATTGGTCACATACAATCCCCGAAAGCGCTATAACTGCAATTTCTGTTGTCCCCCCTCCTATATCAATTATCATATTCCCAATAGGCTCCTCTACATCCAAACCAATCCCTAAAGCAGCTGCCATAGGTTCATAAATTAAATAGGTTTCCTTGGAATCCACATGATCAGCAGAGTCAAATACCGCTCTTTTTTCTACTTCCGTAATACCTGAAGGAATACAAATAACCATTTTTAGATGAGAAAAAAACCTCCTCTTTTGCCCAATCATGTTAATCATACCCTCTATCATACTCTCCGCTGCTTGAAAATCTGCTATTACCCCATCTTTTAAAGGCCTTACCGTCTTAATATTTTCATGAGTTTTTTCATGCATTTGCATTGCCTTTTTGCCTACGGCAATGGTTTCCCCAGTCTTTTTGTCAATAGCAACGATAGAAGGTTCATCTACAATGATTTCCCCGTCTTGTATAATAAGTGTATTAGCCGTCCCTAAATCTATTGCTATATCTTGTTTGAAAAAGCTTAAAAACTTCATATCAGTTTATTCTAATTTTTTAGAACAGTAAAAATAATCAATCCTTTATCTATAATTAGTATTTCCAATGATTGCCCAATACATTTTATCTAGATTCAAGTATTTATTAGCCAGTTCTCTCAAATTCTGACTAGTTATGGACCTTATTATTTCGTTTTCTTTCTCAAAATAATCTAAAGGTAAGTCTTCAATTACTAACTCCCGCAAAGCACTTGCCTGATTAAATGGCCCGTCTATTAAATTGAGAAAGCTACCTGATAAATAATTTTTCACCATTTTAAGCTCCTCGTTGGATATCAATTTTTCTTTTAATTTTTTAACCTCATGGTATATAGATTGAATAGCTTGTTCCTCTTTACCCTTTGAAACTTCGGTTCCTATTCCAAAGAATCCTCCATATCTGAAAGTTTCCAAATGGGCATAAACGTTATAGGTAAGTCCATAATCTTCCCTCAAATTACCCATTAACCTTGAACCAAAATAGCCGCCTAAAACTGTAGTTAAAACAAATAATCCAACGTATTCTGGATGAGATTTATTAAACATATTACCACCGACCCGGATTGCAGTCTGTTGATTGTTTTCCGTTTCCATTGGATATATGCCAAAAGGTAATAAAGAATCCTTCTTTATCTTAGGTTGTTCCCCACTAAATCCATTAGGAATGGCTTGACCTAAAGTTGCTTCGAGGATATCCCTGGTGTTGGCAGGAAACTTTCCGCTTAAGATCAAAGTAGCATTTTCGGCTCGATACCATTTATCAAAATGCTCGATTAAATCGTCCCTATTAATTTTTCGGTATTTTTCTTCGCTGCTGTTGTATCCGTAAGGATGTTTTTTTCCAAAAACTAACTCCGTAATTCTCCTGTACGCTAACACATCTATTTTTTCCAGATCTTCTTTTAACTTGGCTTGGTTCCTATTTTTGTAAGCATCTAATTCCTTTATTGGAAATGCTGGTTTTTGAAATATCTTTCCAATTAATTTCAATACTTCCTTCAAATGCTTGCTTAATAAATAAATGGATATCCGACCCGTATCCAAATTAAACGGCAACTCTAGAGAAGTTCCGAAAAAGTCCAGTTTTTCCGCCAAGTCAGATCCAGTGATTGGGTCAGAACCCTCAATCAATAAACTATTGGTAACCCTTCCTACCAATGGCCTGCTTTCGTAAGGTCTGCCGGAATTAAATATGATTTCCAACTTAATCAATTCTTGGCTACCTCCTTCAATTAAAAAAACCTTAAGCCCATTGGATAAAACAAAATTTTTAGGAGCGGGAAAAGTAGGTGGCTGGATAGCATAAATCCTTGGCGCTTTCGGTGGCATATGGTTTTATCTGACTTGATCTTAAAATGGTGCGTGCAAATGTTCTTTATAAACAGTATTTTTGTTCAAAACTAAAAAGAGATGAAGTTTAGTGTTTCCTCAGCTGAATTACTCAAACACCTTCAATTAGCCTCAGGTTCAATTGGAAGTAATCAGGTTTTCCCAATTCTTGAGGACTACCTTTTTACCATTAAAAACAATAAACTTTTTGTAGTAGCTTCTGATATGGAGACTTTTTATACCTCCTACATTGAAGTAATGGCAGATGCAGAAGGAAGTATTGCAATACCCGCTAAAATCCTTCTTGATACCTTAAAAGCACTTCCCCAGCAACCTGTTACTTTTACCATTGATGAAGATACCAAAATGGTGGAAATTACCTCTGCTTATGGCAAATACAAAATAGCAGGAGAAGATGGGAGTGATTATCCTGCCATTCCAAATCCTGAAATGGTGAACACCTTTTCCATTCCTAGTGATGTACTAGAAATGGGAATTTCAAAGACTATTTTTGCCACTAGCACTGATGAATTAAGACCTCCTATGACCGGAGTGCTCTTTGAAATTGAAAGCGAACGATTAACCCTCGTAGCAACCGATGCCCATAAATTAGTAAAATTTTCCTATCTAGGAATTGATAGCGATGAAAATGCTTCTTTCATAGTTCCTAAAAAAGCGCTTAATCTTATCAAAAGTGCATTGCCGGATAACGCCCCCATCAGCGTAACCTTCAATGATACTAACGCTTTCTTTTCTTTTGGAGATACTAGATTAATTTGTAGACTAATTGATGCAAAATACCCTGATTACAATGCAGTTATTCCTGTGGATAATCCTCATTTATTAACCATTTCTAAAGGTGATTTTCAAAACTCCCTTAAAAGAATTGCCATATATTCCAATAAGACCACCAACCAAGTAATCCTAAATATTGGAAAGGAAATCCTTACCCTATCTGCTCAAGACATAGATTTTTCAAATGAAGCCATTGAAGAGCTCAATTGTGTTTTTGAGGGGGAACCATTCACTATTGGGTTTAATGCTAAGTTTTTAGTTGAAATGTTAAATGTCCTTGAATCTGACGAGGTTAAAATTGAGCTTTCCACTCCTACAAGAGCAGGAATATTAACCCCTGCAGATCAAATTGAAGGAACAGAAATCTTAATGTTGGTTATGCCTGTAATGCTTGGTAATTGACCTGAATAATAACCCGGATGAATGTTTCCGAAAAAAAAACGGGACTTTTCTTTGGCTCGTTTAATCCAGTGCATGTTGGCCATATGATTATAGCCAATTATATGGCAACACAAACTGATTTAGATGAAGTAATTTTAATTGTTTCCCCTCAAAATCCCCTTAAGCCCCAAGCCGCACTCTTAAATAATTACGATCGGTTACACTTGGTAAACCTCGCCATAGGAGATAATCCTGTTCTTCGCTCTAGCGATATTGAATTTGCATTACCTACGCCCTCCTATACCATTGATACACTAATGTACCTTAAGGAAAAATATCCTACTAAAGATTTTACCCTCATCATGGGGGGAGATAACCTAAAATATTTACATAAATGGAAAAACTATGAACAATTACTAGAACACTACCGTATTTACTTGTACAATAGGCCAACATTTCATGTTCCCGAAAGCTTACTCAATCACAAAAGCATTCAAATTTTTGATACTCCCCAAATGCATATTTCCGCAACTTATATAAGAAAATGTATTAGAGAAAACAGATCCGTTGAGTATCTGGTTCCCGATGCTGTTTTTCGATATCTCCAAACAACAAATTTTTATAAAAAATGAAGCCGGTTGGGTCGCTCGTTTTCAGCTTTATTATTACCCTTGCTTATGGCCAAAATGCCATAGGTGAATGGAAAAATCATCTGCCATTCCAAGTTGGTTTAGAAGTTTCTCAAAGCGAAACCCATATCTATTATTCCTCGGGTTTAGGAATTGTATCGATAGATAAAAACACACAAGAATATTCTTTTCTAACTACAGTAGAAGGTCTAAGCTACGCCTCCATCAATACCATCAAATACCTTAACTCCCCCATTAATGGGTTAATGGTGGCCTTTGAAAATAGTACTCTCGATATTGTTCTCAATGAAAAAATTATTTCCCTGAATCAAATTGCCAACTTTAAGAATTTTACAGGAACCAAACGGATCAATAAGATTCAACAAGATTCAGATGGTAAGGTATACCTAGCTACCTCTTATGGAATCTCTGTTATTGATCCCCTTTCATTTGAATTTAAATTCTCCACTTTTACAGGATTTAATGTCAACGATGTTTTGGTTTATGATCAATACATTTACCTCTCTTCTAATGAGGGCATCTTTAGAACAGCGCTCTCCAATCCTTTTCCAGAGAACTTTTCTGCTTGGGAACTATTAGGGGAATCCTTCAACCTTCCAAATTATTATACCGCCGGTCCGATGACCCTTTGGAACCAGCAATTATTTTTTGAGGTTTCAGGTGAAGTAATGGCTTTTGATGGATCCTTTGCATTTCCCTTTTTTACTAAAGAGGGGTATGACATCCAATATCTTTCCGCTGAACAAAAAGGTTTATTAATTGGCCTTACTTGTCTGTCCTCTTGCAACAATGGTGCAGTGGTTTACTTTCCCGACGAATACCAAAATCCCATTACTTTAGATCCTCCTTGTATCAACCGTCCTAAATATGGTATTGAAGATCAATTTGGAAGTTTTTGGCTTGCTGATGGATGGTCAAATTTTAGGCGAATTGTAGATTTGGTCTATAACGATTGTGAAACCTTTTCTTTTAATAGCCCTTATGCTCCTAGCACTTATAGTATATCAAAGGGAAAAGAATCAATTTGGGTAGCCGCAGGAGGAGTAAATCCAACATTTGGTTATAAATTTCTTGACTATGGTGTCTATGAATTATCGCAAAATGGTTGGAAAAATTATAACCGCAACACTTCAAGAGCTTTCTGGGGAAGGGATGAAATTTATGGGAGTGGGGGGGATGACGATGATCTATTAGATATCCTAACTGTTGCCGAACATCCGGAAAATGGGAATATATACTTCGGTTCTTTTTATGAAGGCTTACTAGAACTTCAAGAAAATAATTATACTCTTTTTGATAATACCAACTCTTCTTTAACTAATACTATTGGAGATAGCAAAAGGACAAGGATTAGTGGACTTGCTTTTGACGATGATCTCAACCTGTGGGTAATTAATCACCTGGCAGCTAAGCCCCTTTCGGTTTTATTGCCAGATAAAAGTTGGAAAGCATTCAATCCATCTTGTGGCGTTCTAGAATTGCACCAGGTTAAGATTGATAATTATGGCAATAAATGGGTAGTATCCAATAGCAATGGGGCTGGATTTATTGTATTTAATGAAAACCTACTAGAAGTTGAAACCGATAATCAATGCAAAACGTTTAGCTCATCAAATAGTGAGCTGCCTACCAACCGAACCAATTGCTTAGAGATAGATCAAAACGGAGAAGTATGGGTGGGAACGGATCAAGGTATAGCCATCTTTGATTGTGGTAATGATCCCTTCGATAACAATTGCAGGGGCACCAAAAGGTTATTTGAGCAAAATGGAATAGTCACCAATTTATTAAGCTCTGAGGAAATAATTAGTTTGGCAATCGATGGCGCTAATAGAAAATGGGTAGGAACCAAAAATGGCGTTTTTTTGCTGTCCGAGGACGGTCTACGTCAATTAAGCCATTACACTATAGATAATAGCCCCTTACCCAGTAATACTATCACTGCAATTTTTGTCGAACCTACATCAGGTATTGTTTACTTCGGAAGTGATAAGGGTATGGTCTCTCTAAAAAGCGACGCAACTACTGCTTCAAAATTTCATGCCCAACCTCTTTTGATTTATCCAAATCCCATTTTACCAGAATACAACGGCCCAATTGTTATAGATGGATTGGCTCAAAATGCCAGAGTAAAAATTACATCGATTACTGGAGATCTTGTTTTTGAAACTATTGCTAATGGAGGGCGAGCTATTTGGAACGGCCTAAATACAACTGGCCAGAGAGTATCCACGGGAGTTTATCTAGTATTTAGTAGTGGAGAAATTGATTTTTTTAATAGCCAGAAACCCGATGCAGCAACAGGAAAAATATTTTTTACCAATTAATTACTGAAACTTAACTTGCCGTATGTACGCTACTCTTCAATACATGTTCATAATATGCCTCGTACTGAGGTAAAATTAAATCTAGGGAAAATCTCTTAGCTTGCTCTAACGCATTTTGTCTAAATTGGGTCAGCTTCTGGTCATCTCCAATAATTCTAAGGGTGTTTTTAGCCATGTCTTCTATAGATCCAATAGGACTTAAATATCCTGTTTTACCATGGATATTAACCTCCGGCAATCCTCCTACATCAGAAGATATTACAGGAACTTCACATGCCATCGCTTCCAATGCTGCCAAACCGAAACTCTCATTTTCCGAAGGAATTAAAAACACATCCGATACTGCTAATATCTCCTCCACTGCATCTTGTTTCCCCAAAAATCTAATATGATCTATAAGTCCTAATTCTCTTGATAAGGATTCTGCTTTTCTTCTATCCGGTCCATCCCCAATCAATAATAATTTAGAAGGTAAAATATGGTGAACTTTGTCAAATACTCTTATTACATCATCCACCCTTTTAACTTCCCTAAAATTAGAAATATGGGTAAGGATTTTTTCACCATTAGGCGCGATTGCCTTTTTGAAATGTTCCTTACTGGTCTTTTTAAATCTTGTGAAATCTACGAAATTATAAATAACCTCAATTTCATTTTCAAGATTAAAAAACTGCACTGTCTGTTCCTTCAAACTATTAGATACCGCTGTAACCCCATCTGATTTATTAATTGAAAATTCTACTACAGGAGCGAAATCTTTATTTTTTCCAACTAAAGTAATATCCGTCCCATGAAGGGTAGTAACTACAGGAATATACCTTCCTTTAGTAAGGAGAATTTTTTTAGCCATATAAGCTATGGCTGCATGTGGTATGGCATAATGTACATGTAAAATGTCTAAGTTTTCATACAACACCACATTCACTAACTTGCTAGCCATAGTTGTGTCATAGGGAGAATATTCAAAAAGCGGATAATCCTCCGCATCGACCTCATGATAATAAACTTTTTCTTGAAAATTGGCCAATCTTGCTGGTCTCTTATAGGTTATGAAATGGATTTCATGACCTCTTTTAGCCAAAGCTACACCAAGCTCTGTTGCCATTACTCCACTACCTCCATACGTCGGGTAACAAACTATTCCAATTTTCATCTCCTCTCGGTTTAAATTTTACCTTCTTGATACAAAATTAAAGTCCGATGGTTTAAGGATGCAGTATTATTCTTTTGGCGCCAGTAGCACTAGGAGTTATAATTTGCAAGAAATATATTCCTGATTGTTGTGCTGAAAGGTTTATTTCCTTTGAATACTGATTTGTTTTTCCTGCATCAAAAGTATGAACCAATTGGCCATTTAGATTAAACAAATTGAGTTGAATGTCTTCAGTTTGGTCTAGGTTCAGCTCTATTCTCAACACGCCTCTCGTCGGATTTGGATAGACCGATAAATGTTCTGAAGTTAATTCATCCATCCTTTTAGACAATAGGCCAATATTGATGGGAGTTTCAAATGAACAACCAAAAACATCTTTCATCGTCAAAATGTAGGTTCCGGTTCCTACATTGATTAATGTTCTTCCTTCTTGGCCATTGCTCCAAAAATATTCTAAGTAGTCGCTATACTCCAATGGGGCGTTAACAATAATCCCACCATCTTTTGCTCCTACACTAGTCTCTGGTACTGTTGAGATTTCTATATTCGGGGGAGCCTCACATCCAAAAATTCCCACATTGTCAATGTCGAGCCAATAATCTCCCGTCCCGTGAACCGCTCTAATTGCAATTTTAACATATTCCCCAGCAAACGCTTCCAACGATAGTCTTATGGTTTGCATTTCCGATGAAATTTCTTGGTTGCCACTATTGATAGTATAAATATTTTCAAATTGGTTACCACAATCAGAAGATACTTCTACTACAATATAATCTCCATTACTCATAGTATGTGGCACAGATCCATCCGTTTCAAAAGAGGTAAGGCGATAATCGAAGGTTATTGAATCTCCTTCTCTTATTAGTCCAAAACTGGGTAGTATAATTTCCGCTGTGCTTCCAGTTTCATAAAGGTTAAAAGCTAATACTTGGCTGGTATTTCCATGCGTCGATGAATAAATAGAGTTGGGGGATATAAACCAATCCGACAACCAACTATTTTCTTCAAAATCCTCTAAAAATGGCAGCTTTCTCGCTCTCTGATAAGTGTAATATACGGTGTCATTTTGTATATTCTCATCATTATTTAAAACCACCCATGCTTTAATCTGCAAGTCATCATCCGATAAAGAATTGAATGGTGTTCTAAATAAATAAGAACTTGTTGTACCCGGTTGAACGGATAATCCGCTGAGCGATTCAATAACAGGCGCCTCTGAATTAACTTGATATCCAAACCTAAGGTTGCTAATGTTAAAAATACCTCGATTAGCAAACTCTATTCTTATTTGGTCATCCACTGAACCGCAATTCGAATTTTGTATGTTCACAGCTGTTAAAGCAACGGCATCTCTATTATTAGGTTCACTTATAGCAAATTGGTCCAATCCTACTCCCTCTCCGGTAATCGCATCGTCTGTTTCCAAAACAAACCTTAATCTAACAGCGGGTTCCCCTGCTAAGCCTACTAACCTTATAGAGGAATATTGCCAAGTACTGAAGGCTCTTCCTCCAGTACCTGTCCATGCTTTTTTTGTGAGATTATTATATCCATTGAAATCAGAAGTCTTAGTATCTAATTTTTCCCAATTGCTGCCATCATCTATGCTATATTCCAACCATAAAAAATCATAATTTTCTTCTAAGTCTAACCACATGTTAAAAGAGAAAAAAGGATCCCGGTCTAAATTTGAAAAATCCAAACATGGGCTATACAAATAAGCCGTTTCTTCATTCTGATAATATCCGTTTAAATTAGTTGCCCAACATTTACTTCCGATTCCTCAGTATTTAATAAAGCTCCTTGTGGAATACCATATTCCCAAGTACTAGTTTTGATGGGTGCCGTCGTCCATCCTTCCTGACTTTGCTCCAACTCTGCTAAATAGGGATACTCTTGTATAATTGGAATACTGGTGACCATTAAAGAAAATGTATCATTTTTCATATTTGAATCATCTGGAACCTCTGTCCACGCTTTAACCTCATATGTTTTCTTTTCTGAAAAATCAAATTTTTGATCAAAAGATATCGTATACGAACTATCCATTCCCAAAACACCTGTATAGTAACCATCCAATGGAATATTGATATTGGCCTCCTCTCCATCTACACTAAATTTAAACTCAAATAAAGCTTGTGGATCAGCTCCGTAATTGGTCATTGTTACCCATATCTCTTCGTTTTGCTCTAAATCACAAGCGCTAATAGGCATTGAAATGTCTGATATACCCACATCTACTGAACGTCTAGTCGTAAAATTTTCTGGTCCCAAAATCCTGCTAGTGTCTCCAGGGCCACATACAACCATTACCTCAATTTCATAGGACGTATTTTCTTGTAATCCATTCAGATTCACTTTCTCTCCAATATTTTTAAATACCCTAGAACCTGATAAAAAGTCCTCCGATTCTTTCAACAATACCTGAACTGCTCCATTTTCATTGGGGTGCGCCAAACTCACTTCAGCTGAGGTAGCCTTGATGGACCTGATAAAAATTCCTTCCGTCGCTGAAACTAGACAGCTAGGACATTTAACAATGGCGTTGTACACCATACCCGCCATTGGAAACACCCCTTGTGATAATATCTCAAACCCTTCAGAATCATATAAGGTGTATGCATTTTCAATATCTTGAATTCCTCCAGACTGGTATAGCAAAGAAATTTGATCTCCTTCTTTAACTAGTATAGGCACCTTATTATAACCTCCATTATCCATCAAATCATCTAATTTATAAATCGCCGTGTCTTCATTGATAATTACCGTCACCGCTGCACCATTATTCCAGCCATCACCCCCAAAATCAATCATTTCTAACATATACTCACAATTTTGTGCTGACAAGTTAACCACACTCAACAAGCAGCAAAAAATTGACAGCACCATTCCTTTATTCATAACTTTCATCATAAATATTTTTGTATATGGACTAAAATTAATATTTTTCATTAGTTAAACTTTTTCAATAGATATATGTTTTCCCCTATTGTGACCTTCGGGTTTTTTACAATTTACAATTATTTTGGTCATTCTTTACCTGGCAAATTGTGGCGGTATATTCGATAAAAGATTTAGAAAGACTGTCTGGTATTAAAGCGCACACTCTAAGAATGTGGGAACAACGCTATGGGCTGCTTGTACCCCTAAGAACAAAGACCAATATTAGATACTACCAAGATAGCGACCTTAAATTACTATTAAATATTGTAGTACTAAATCAGAATGGATATAAAATATCCAAAATAGCCAGCATGAGTAATGAAGAAATTGCCGATAAAACTCGTGAGCTTTCTCTTCAAACTGAAAATTATTCTAATTATTTAGAAGGTTTAACCCTCGCAATGATGGAGTTAAATGAAAATAAGTTCGAAAAATTACTCAATAGATATACCCAAGAGAATGGGTTTATGCAAACTATTTTGGAGCTTATATACCCATTTTTAGATAGATTGCGAGTTCTTTGGCTTACCGGTTCCGTTAATTCATTACAAGAACATTTCATCACACAACTAATAAAGCGTAAGCTAATTTCAGCAATTGATGGAATCAAAAATAATCTAACTACCAATACTCCTACTTTCATTCTTTATCTCCCAGAAGGAGATAAACAAGAATTGAGTCTGCTTTTTCTCCATTACATTTTGCGCTCGCGTAATTTCCCTGTGCTATATCTTGGTCCAAATATTACATTAAGTGATCTTAAGAATATACAAAACGACCAAAAAAACTTTTGTGTCTTTACTATTCTATCCGAACACTTTAATGCTGAACCCATACAGAATTACGTTTTAAAACTTGAAGCGATTTTTCCCCAATCCAAAATATTCTTATCCGGATATCAAGTAATCGCTCAACCCTTAAAAACTAATAAAAATACCGTTGTAGTGAATGGACTACAACAAACTCTTGAACAAATTGAGCAAATAAAATCCCATTCTCGATTTTCAGACAATTAACCATTTTTTTTTGTGATTCAGGCAAATTATACTATCTTCCTAGTGCCATAAATCCAAATAAAAATGAACCCCAAAAGAACTTTCGACTTCATTCATTTCCAAAATGAGCATTTTCCCCAAAATAAAGCTTTCGGATATCGGTATAATCAAGAATGGGAATATTTTTCTACCGGTGAAATTATTAATCTTGCTAATGAGCTGAGTTCCGGTTTGTTAAACCTTGGGGTTCAAAAAGGAGACAAGATTGCTATTGCTACCTATCAAAATCGTCCAGAATGGACCATAATTGATATTGCCATTCAACAGATTGGTGCAATCAATGTACCTGTATACCCCACTATAAGTGCCAAAGAATATGAATACATCTTCAATGATGCAGGCGTTTCAATAGTTTTCGTCGGCAAGGATGATCTTTATGAAAAAGTTAGCTCTGCTCAAAAATTTGTTCCGTCACTTCAACACATCATTGCTTTAGACCCTAATGATCACGCCCCACACTGGCGATCTATTTGCCAAACTCCAAATATAAAATCTTTAGAATCACTTAAATCTACCATCTCCGAAGATGAATTAGCAACAATTATTTATACATCGGGCACAACCGGAAACCCAAAGGGTGTAATGTTGTCTCACTCAAATATTGTAAGTAATGTTGTTGCAATCTCTCCCATTTCCCCGATTAGTATAGGGGATGTCGTTTTAAGTTTCTTGCCACTTTGTCATATTTTTGAAAGAACTGCATCTTATCACTACGCTTTTAAGGGATGTAACGTGGTGTTCTGTGGTACTGATGAGTTGGGAGGAGAAGATGGGATGCTTCAAACGGTCAAGCCTCATTTCTTTACCACCGTTCCTCGGCTTTTAGAGAAGGTATACGAAAAGATATACAACAAAGGACTTGAACTTACTGGTTTAAAAAACAAGCTTTTTTTCTGGGCGTTAAACTTAACAGAAGATTACGAGTATGACCTCCAAAGAGGGTTAAAAAACAAGTTTCAATTTGCCATTGCGGATAAATTAATTTTTAGCAAATGGAGGGCTGCCCTTGGTGGGAGAGTTCGGGGAATATTAACGGGGGCAGCTCCATGTCCAGAAAAGATGATAAAAATTTTCTCTGCTGCAGGTATTCCAATTAGAGAAGGGTATGGGCTTACGGAAACTTCTCCAGGGTTATGTATTGGAAGATTTGAACCACATAAAGCCCTTATTGGAACTGTTGGTCCTTGCCTAGACAAGGTTTCTATATTCATCGATACTTCAGAAGGCACTTATTTAGAAGGGGAAGGAGAAATATTAGCATCCGGTCCTAATATAATGCTTGGATATTACAACAAACCTCAGGAAACACAAGATGTAATGAAGACTATTAATGGTGTATCTTGGTTTAAAACAGGTGATATTGGCAAATTAATAACTCAAAAGAATGGAATCAGTTTTTTGAAAATTACTGACCGAAAGAAAGAGCTTATAAAAACCTCTGGGGGTAAATATGTTGCCCCTGCACCCATTGAAAATGCACTCAAAGAGAATTTTCTAATCGAACAGGCCATGATTGTAGGTGAAAGTAAGAGGTTCGTTTCTGCTTTAATAGTACCCTCGCATGAGGCACTAGAAAAAGAACTAAAAAACAAAGGCCTTACTATTAAAGTGGAGAATAATTTGGATAACCCAATAATCATAGAAATATTTCAACGAATAATTAACGAAGTAAACAGTGAACTAGGACGGGTAGAACAAATCAAAAAATTTGCCATAGTCTCCGGTAGTTGGGAACCATCTAAAAGCGATGGCTCTCAAGCCGAATTAACACCAACTATGAAATTAAAAAGAAGGGTTATTCTCGATAAATATCAAAATAATATCAACCAATTATATGCGATTGATTAATCACATAAATGTTGATAAAATATACTTTACTAGAACTCTAATCTAAAATTATACTTGTAAATAGAAACTACCAACACAGCGAGTAAGAAAAATAGTATTAAGAAATACATCAAACAATACCCTTTTCTGCCTGCATTCTTTACATCTGACATAGGAAAACTGTTTTTTGAAGTTAGTTTATCATTAATTAAACTATTAATAAAATCTAAATCTATTATCCTTTATTTCAGCATCTTTTTTCATGCTTTCCAATAACCTTAAAGCAGCAATAGATCGGTTTTGTGTAATCATTGCCCGCTTTATATTGGGAGTGTTTGTAGCAGCGGGTAAAGCAGGCTTTCTTTCTGTTTTTACTAAGTAAACCCCGTTATTACCAATTATCGCTTCAGAAATTTCTCCTACCTCTTGGCTAAAAGCTGCTGCTATTACTTTTGGTTCATTGCCCATTCCAGGAACGAAACTACTACTTAACGTAACACCAGCCGCATCTTCAACACTTGTGCTATAGGAGGAAGCTGTTTCTTCTAGACTCTTTCCACTAATTGCTTGGGTCAACAATTGACCCTTCTTGTCATTCATAACCTCAAGCATAATCTCATCTTTCATTGAGGCTAAACTTGGAATTCCAGATTTTTGAATGGAAACAATTCCAGCTACAACATATTTGTTATTGTAATAATTGATAGGGTCTTGATAAATATAGATTTCAGGTGATACCTTTCCGATTTCTTCGCTGAATGCCCATCTTACCAAATCTCTGGAAGATTGGCCTCCTCCCAATGACCCTATGTTGTAATCGTTTTTCTTTATTGAGGATGCGGTCTCCAAATATAAATCTGAACGGCCTTCAACTGATTTTCTTAAATCATCAATAGTCCTATTGTTACTAGTAAATTCTAACACCTGGTCATACATTTCATTTTGAGTGTCCTCGGATGGAACAATAGTTTCAGAAAGAATCGCTAATTGAACAGCCTCTGTATTTTTAGTATATCTCCGACCTGTCACCTCGACTAAGTGAACTCCGAAATCTGTAGTAACTGTATAGTATTGCCCAGGCTCTGCCTGAAAGAAAATCAAATCATTAAACGGCTTTACCATGGTTCCATTCGCTACATATCCTAGGTCTCCTCCTGTTGTTCTTGTTCCATCTGAACCATATTGAGCAGCTAAAGAATCAAATGAGTGCGTTCCTGCCTCTAATAAGGCAATTAGACTATCGACTCTCTGTTGCGCAGCTGGAAATTCAGCTGGGTTTGTCGCTGATATAAGGATATGTCTGCTTTTAACGGAATCTGGCACAATCTTCTTATCCGTTAATTTAATTGCCTTATAAGTATTCTGATCTATAAAAGGCCCATTAACTGATCCGACTTCCATCTCAAAAACAAGGTCAGCTATAGATTCTGGAAGTTGCGCCCTACTGTAATAAGCCTCATCATAGATACCATAGTTTTGCTCTAAGAAAATTTGAAGATTATCTGTATTCCTTAATTCGGGAATTAATGACTCCATTTTTTCCTTTATAAGAAGGGAATCCTCGGATGTAGGGTTGACCTCGAAAGTTACGAATTCAATATTCCTCTGCTCTTCTTCTAAATTAAACCTTGCCTGGTTTTTCTCAAGGAAATTCTCATAATCGGCATCTGTCAAATTAATTTCCTCGTCTGTCACCTCATTGAAAGGGATTTGTACATAAGAAAAATCAATCTGGTGATTTTGCTCCATATCCATTCTTTCTGCTACCCATGAAGGAGTATACATTCCTTTAGAAACTACTGCTATTAACTTAGATTGTAAGCGGTCCTTAATAATTTCTTTTTCTTGGTGTCTCCAAAAAGAAGGGAAAGTCGGATTCAACTGCCCAGCTTGAATAGCTGCTTCCATCTGGTTATTGTCAATAACCTGTCTGAAGAACTCCAACTGTTGCCTATTTACCATTCCAGGCACGTTAGGATCAGAAAACCTTTGTACTATTACAGGACTCAAGTTCTGTCCAAATTCCAATTCTCTTAATTCTTCCCTTCCAACTCCTAAGCCTAAATTTGAAGCTTCCTTGTTTACTATAAATTGCTCCACGAAGTAATTCCATAAAGCCTCTCTTCGACCATAAACTTCACTTGCGGAACCACCATATAACAATTCGTCTGTTCTATTAAATTCTGCCCAATCTAGCTTTTCACCCTCTACCTCTCCGATTATGGTTTGACCACTCCCAAAAATACTTTGCTGACCAGAAGTCATGTCCATTAATATGAATCCTCCCAATCCTAAACCAATCAAAACTACTAGTATCCAAGAGTTTTTTCTTATTTTACTAATAAGTGCCATTCTTCAAGAAGTTATTTATTAAAAATTTCTTTAATTTTTCAAAATTTACCCCCGTTTCAAACGGGTGAGCAAAAATAAGTTTTATTCATTAAATAATCTAACTCGAAATTCATCAAATGCGTGAATTATTCCTTACAGTCATTAATTTTGTGAAAAAACCAATCTTTTGAGATTTCTGAGCTTTTATTTTTTGACAATGGGGCCTCAAAATCCTTTTGACATTAATCCAAACGAAATAGTTGTATCGAACCAAATAGCTAATTTATGGGTGGCCATTCTGATATCTTTTTTAGCTTTTACACTTCTTTTTACCCTTTTAAGACCTTTAATGGTGCGGTGCCTGCTTGCATTTGCATCGGTCAATGATTTTAAACAACTCTTTAAAGACATTCACGCTAAAGGAACTTTTGTTTTTATTTTTCCATTTATTGTAGCTGTTTTCTCCTTTGCAATATTTAGCAATTTCCTTTTCTCCAAATGGTTGGTTTACCAAATTTTTTTGGTTTTATGCTTGACAATACTGGTAAAATTTGTCGCTATTAGAACAGTAGGTCTGCTTTATGGATTCAAAATAGCATCTCATTATTATTCTTACTCTATTGTTATTTTTTATATAGTGCTTGGAACCTTATTGGCTCCAATTAATTTGTTTTTATTGTTTCCTAATTCAGACTTGGAACAAGTTCTTCTTTTTATCGGAATTTTATTCTCAATCACGATGTTTATCCTTCGCTATATTCGAGTGGCCCAAGTTAATTTCGCTTTGGTGTCTCCTAACAAGTTTCACTTTTTATTGTATATTTGCACGCTAGAATTAGGACCTTTTTTGGTTATATACAAACTGATTTTTAGTCAGTTAACTCTATAAGCAAAATTTAAATTGGGATGACAGCGAAAGGAAAAATCTTGGAACAGAAATATAAAAAAGTAAGGACCATTTTAATATCTCAACCAAAACCGACTAGGTCTCCTTACTATGATTTGGAAAAGCGTTATAATCTGCAGATAGATTGGCGCCCTTTCATTCATGTTGAAGAGGTCTCTTCTAAAGAGTTTCGAAAAGAAAGAATCAAACTAGAAGATTTCACCGCGATTATATTCACCAGTAAAAACTCTATCGATCATTTTTTTAGGGTCTGTGAAGAATTAAGAGTCAAAATGTCTGCCGACACCAAATATTTTTGTTTGACGGAAGCCATTTCCAATTATCTCCAAAAATTCATAGTTTATCGCAAAAGAAAAGTATTTGTAGGTGTTCGTGTAATTGAAGACTTAGATCAATATTTCAAAAAACATAAAACTGAAAAGTTTTTACT
>JBEAPR010000113.1:0-5279 GCA_041164265.1 Bacteroidota bacterium
GGCCCATCTATCTTTATTACCAAAGATAGTACTAACCTTTATGCAGAAGGAGGTAGCTATGATCAGAAGATTCAATTTGCATCTTTTTTTGATAATGCTATATATACAGATTCTATAAGAATAGCCCAAGCTGACTCCATTTTATATTGGCAATTAGATCAAAAAACATATCTATCAGGAAATGCTTCTATTTGGGAGGCAGATAGACAAATTAGTGGAGATTCCATTTATATTGATCAGCTAAATAAACAATTTAACGCCAAAGGAAGTGCTCAGGTTATCGATCAATCTCAAGTGATATCAGCGTATGAAATTCGACTAGATGATATATTGGGTAGGGGTTGGGCAACTGGAGAGGTAAATTGGGTAGATACTTCAGCTGGTATGAGGATAACCTGTGATACTGCCCATTTAACCAATCATGGTTTATCCATCCAAGCTTATAATCAACCTTTATCTAGACCTCTATTGGCTTTAAATATGGAAGGGGATACGTTATATCTTGGAGCTGATACTCTTTTTGCAATTTCTCAAGTAGACTCTTCAAATAAAGACACAATAAGAACATTTCTAGCGTTCCATGATGTAAGAATTTTTAAAAGCGATTTGCAATTGATTTGTGATTCACTCGAGTATAGTGAAAAGGAAGAGCGATTTAGCTTTTATGAAAAACCAATCCTTTGGTCAGATACAAGTGCCTTTTATGGTGATTCGATTTTTATGTTTCTTTTAGATAAAACAGTAGATCATCTTGAGCTATCGGGTAACGGATTTATGATAAATTCTGCTGATGAAATTCTTTTCAATCAAATTAAAGGAAGAGTGATTGATATTCTATTTCTTGAAGGAGATATCCATAAAGTGAAAGTGAATGGAAATGCTGAAACCATATATTATGTATTAGATGAAGAAAACGCATATATAGGGGTTAATCAATCTTCTAGCAGTAATATGGTTATTCAGTTTAAAGAAGGAGAGGTGGATGCTATCAAAAATTATAATGAAGTAGAATCCTATTTTATACCTATTCAAGAAGCAGATCAAGAGGTACTTAAATTGGAGGGTTTTAGATGGGATAATACCAATAGACCCAATGGAATTTTTTCTTTAATAACTACTAAAAGACTATAAGGATGAAATGGTTTTTTATTTTCTTTCTTTTTGCTTTTCATTTAGGAAGTAGCGCAATGGAAACCGATCTATTAGAAAGGGCTGCGCAATTTTTCTCAGAAAATTCTTTTGAAGAAGCTGCTGAAATTTATGAAGAATTGATTCAAACAAGTGGACCTTCAGCTGATCTTTATTATAATTTGGCGAATTGTTATCATAGGCTAGGTGCTTTAGTTCAGGCAAGATTATATTATGAAAGGGCTTTGATTTTGGATCCTAATGATTCCTCCATAATGAATAATCTTGAAATGTTAACCCTTCAATTAGAATCAGGTCAAGAGGTTTTGTTTACTTCCCTTTTTGATAAAATCTCATTTGAATTTTCAGGATGGTTAAGTGCTGAAAAATGGGCATATCTTTTTACTATTTCTAGTTGGTTGGTATTGATACTAGGTTTGATTTGGCTATTTGCCCAAAGAAGGTCTATTAAAAAAGTTGGATTTTATATTGGAATACTAGGTCTAATCATTTCATTATTGTCATTTTCTTTGGGAAGGGAGCGTTCTAAATATGAAAATAACAGTAATTACCATATTACATTAAATAAGAAAGGAGCTAAGATTTACTTAGCTCCTGATATTTTAAGTCCTGTAATTGACAATATTCCTCAAGGGAAGAAATCCCTACTTATCGATTCCTTAGATACTTGGTATAAAGTATGGCTAGAAAAAGATATTCAAGGATGGGTGAAGAAAGAGGACGGTGAGAAAATTTAATTTTCTTTTCCTCCTTTTAACTCATCTTGAAGGGCAACTAATTCATCCCACTGTCCTGCAGCGGCCATCTTTGCTTGTTTGGCCCAAGTACCTGGATCATGCATTTTATACCGACTACCAGCTTCATCAAGGATAGATTGTAATTGGTCAATGGATGCATTAGCAAACGCTTCCCAGGTATTAATTCCCGCTTGATTTAACAAACCTTCAATTTTAGGCCCTACACCTTCAATTAACTTCAAATCATCCTGAGCAACTTTTTTGCCGTTAGGTAAAGTAATTTTATCTCCTGCTTTAACAGCTGAAGATTTTTTAGATGTTGACGGTTCAGCTACTTTTTGAGCTGCTTTAGATACCTCCTTAGCCACTTTACTTTTGTTTTCCGTTACTGGTACCCCTTCTGGACGAATACTTACAAAAGTTTTATTGGATTTCTTCTTAGAAAAAACTACCGTTCCGTCAATCGCAGCGTGTAAGGTAAAATCCTTACCCATGTAAACGTGGTTTCCAGGGTGATATTTGGTTCCTCTTTGTCTCACGATTATATTTCCAGCAATAGCTTCCTGACCTCCAAATAACTTGACGCCTAGTCTTTTACTTTTACTGTCTCTGCCATTATCCGTACTACCTACACCTTTTTTATGTGCCATTTCTCTATTCTTTTAAGCTTTGATCGAATCTATTTTAATCTTGGTAAAACACTGTCTGTGACCATTTTTTACTCGGTAACCTTTTCTTCTTTTTTTCTTAAAGACTATTACCTTGTCTCCTTTTTGATGGTTTAAAACAGTGGCACCTACAGATGCCTTGTTCAATGACGGCTTGCCTATAGAAACTTTACCATCTTTGTCTAACAAGAGTATGTCAGAAAAAGTGACTTGGTCTCCTTCCGCGGCTTCTAACTGGTGGACGAAAATCTCTTGACCTTCCTCAACTTTAAACTGCTGACCAGCTATCTTTACGATTGCGAACATTTGAGATAATTTTGTTAATTATTTTAATTGACCCGCAAAAATAAGAATTTTTGGAGACAAATAAAATTATCATAGTCAAATTAGTGTTTTCAAGACGAAATTAAATACTTTTTTTTCCTCCTTTCTAAGTACAGTTAATTTAATTTTTTTTCCTGGTCTTTTCTTCAGTTTGTTTCTAATGGAATATAGGGTGAGCAACCCACTTGGCCAATTATTGACTTTGAGTATTAAATCTCCAGCTTCAACCCCAGCCGAAGCTGCGGGACTATTAGGTATCACTTTGTGAACATAAAATTCTTTGAGGTCAGGGCCACCAGCTATAAGAACTAATCCGGATTGATCAAACTTTATTTTTTTATTGAATTTTCTATGAGGTTTAAGGTACAACTCACCCCGAACATAATCAACGATAATGGTAAATCTTTGTAATATTAGATTACCTAGTATCCCATTTGGGGAATTTTCTCGAATTTCTGAAAGAGTGGTATCAATTTCTTGAAAATTGGTGGTCAATTCATTGAAAAATAATTGGTCGTTTATCTTAAATTGTTGAATCCGACCTAAATATCCTTCCAAATAGCCGCCTAGACCGAATCCTATAGGATTAATTATGGTCTTGGACGGAGGAGACAATGTAGAATCAGAATTGGTATAAACCAGCATCGAAAGGCCAGCTCCTGTATCTAATAGTAGTTTTAATGGAATTTGACTTTTATCCTCTAAAGTTGCAAATCCGTTGATATAGGGTTTGGATTTATAAAATTCAGATTGAATTTTTTGGTATCCTTTCTTGAGATGTTTTTCTAATCGTTCGTGATTGATTACCGTTACTATTTTCTTTCGATAGTCGATTTTAACTGCAAAAGTTCTAAAAACATCTGCACCTAAAATTCCATGAATTTTTAAACCTGTATATTTTTCAAATTGAAAGTAATCTTGATCTAACACTAATATGGGTTTGTGTTTTACTTGAAATTTACCCATTAATAAATCAATACTTTGGACAAGGTAAGCTTTTAAAATAGTGCTTTGATCAGCTCCAATTACCTTAAACTCCCGACTGTATGGTAATTGTAGGATGTCTGATATATTTTTGTCAATCAGAAGACTTTGCTCCGAACCAGTATCAAAAATGAAATTCAACGGAATGGCATTATCGAATAGGAGAGGAAATACAATGAAATTTTGCTCTAGTTCAAAAGGTATTTCAAGTTTTGAGGTAATGGGCTCGAATTTTAACGACCTGTTTTGTCCATCTAAATTGAATAGACCTAATATTAGAAGCCCTAACAACAGAGAACGCTTACTTCCCATTCCATTTTTTTTAGATAAACGGTAATCCTTGTTCAGGTGTTTTTAGTTTTTAAAAATGATTAATATCAGTAGGCCAATGAATATAAACTCTTAATTTTAAGTCAAGTTTCAAAATTTTTTAAATATGCAATGGTTAAATACTTGTTTAATTATAGGAATAGTGGGATTAGCAGGATGTAAATCTGAAGAAGCGAGTTTGAAGTTGGTTAAAAACCAACCAGCTTACCTTCATGAAATGGTTCATCAATTATCTGATGTTATTGTACATGATATATTTTCTCCTCCTGTAGCTTCTAGAATTTATGCCTATGCTAGTATTGCTGGATATGAAGCTAACGCAATGGGAGATCCCAATTATCGGTCCTTAGCTGGACAATTAAATGGGCTAAAAGAGATTCCAAAACCCCAAGAAGGAGTGACCATTAATTTCGCATTGGCCTCTATTAAAGCTTTTTTAGATGTTGGCACACAATTAATTTTTTCAGAGCATCAGATGAAGGAATTTGAGGCCGATTTGATGGATCGTATTAAAGCTGAGGGGATTTCCAATAAAATTTTCCGTAATAGTATAGCATACGGTCAACAAGTTGCCACTCATATTCTACAATGGGCCTCTAAGGATATGTATAGTCAAACTAGAACCTATCCTAAGTTTGCCGTCAATCAAAATCCTGCTCGTTGGCAGCCCACTCCTCCTGATTATATGGATGGAATTGAGCCTCATTGGAATGAAATACGTCCTTTGGTTATTAAAAGTGCGCAGCAATTTGCTCCCCCTCCTCCAACACCCTTTGATATGAATCCCAATAGTCCTTTTTATAAGGAAGTAATGGAGGTGTATCAAGCTTTGGATGGTGCCGATAGAGAAGAAAGAATTGCTATTTCAAAATTTTGGGATTGTAATCCTTATGTATCACAGCATATTGGACACGTTATGTACGCCATTAAAAAAATTACTCCAGGTGGACATTGGATGGGGATTGCAGGGGTGGCTTGTCAAACGGCCGAGGCGGATTTTAGTAGTTCTGTAGAGGCTTATGCGATGACCTCCATTGCACTTTTTGATGGATTTATAAGTTGTTGGGATGAAAAATATAGAAGTAAT
>JBEAPR010000114.1:0-3564 GCA_041164265.1 Bacteroidota bacterium
TCTATTTTACCTGAATATGGAGATTTAATTTTTGATCAAGTTTGGTTTAATTATAATGGTCCTAATTCTCCAGTTGTTCTTAGAAATATTAGTTTTAAAATACCTAAAGGTAAAACTACTGCTATCGTTGGTGCAAGTGGAAGCGGTAAAACAACTTTAATTAAATTGTTATTAAATTTTTACAAACCTAACAGTGGGGCTGTTAGAATTGGAGATATCAACTTAAATGCCATACAAAGTAGGTTGTGGAGAAGTCAATGCGGAGCTGTATTACAAGATGGTTTTATCTTTAATGATACCATTGCGAAAAATATTGCCTTAGGTGATGAAGTGGTGGATAAGCAAAAATTGTTGAACGCTGTGAAGGTTGCAAGTATTCAACAATTTATAGAATCATTACCCCTGGGTTATAATACAAAAATCGGACAAGAAGGCCTTGGAATAAGTCAAGGACAAAAACAAAGACTTCTTATTGCAAGAACAGTTTATAAAAATCCAGAGTATATATTTTTCGATGAAGCTACCAATGCCCTTGATGCTTTCAATGAAATGATTGTAGTAGAAAATTTAGAATCTTTTTTCAAAGAAAAAACAATGCTTGTTGTAGCTCATAGGTTGAGCACAGTTATGAATGCAGATAATATTATCGTTTTAGAAGAAGGAGAGATAGTAGAGCAAGGAACACATGAATATTTAACTAGCTTAAAAGGAGCTTACTATCAATTAGTCAGAAATCAACTTGAATTAGGAAATTGAAGATTATTTGTCTATGACAGCAGATGAAATTGAATTAAGGAGTGAAGAAGTTCAAGAAATTCTTGGAACACCTCCTCATTGGTTAGTAAGATGGGGTACTTATTTCTTTTTTATTATTAGCTTAATTGTTTCTGCGGTTGCCTTTTTTATGCCATATAATGAAACTGCTCAGGGAAATATAAGCGTTACTTCCACCGATCCTCCCAAAAGGTTAATTGCAGAAAATGGAGGATATATTTCAGAGATATTGGTTTTAAATGAAGACACCGTAAGGGCAGGAGATCCTTTATTAGTTTTCAAATGTAAAGCCAACTACGAAGATGCGCTTTTATTGGAATTATTAATAAGCAGTATTTCTAATTCTGATGACAGTGATCTTTTAAATCTTATTTTACCAAAAAACTTATTACTAGGAGAATTACAAGATGATTATTATGATTTTTTAAGAAAGCAAGAAACTTTCAATTATTTATACGGAGGAAATTTAGAAAAGCTGAATATAATCCAACTTGAAAAAAAAATCCAAACCATACAATCTAGTTTACAATTAGAACAAAGGCGAAAATCAAAATTAGCAGAACAATTAGATTTAGCCTATACTCGACAGAGGCAAGAGGAAATGAATGTTGAAAATAGATTACTTGATCCAGAAATTTTGAGTCAAACTAAAGAAGATATTCTTCAATTAGAAAGAGAGATGCAAGTAATTGAAGGAAACATTAAAGACAAGCAGTTTGAAATTGAAACGGTTAGAGCAAATATTAGTGGCGTAAAAACTGAAGCAACTGAAAATTTATTTTCCGCATCCAGTCAAATGAAAGATGCATTTGTCAAATTAAGAAATAGTTTAAAAGATTGGAAGAAAAATTATTTAGTAACCGCTCCAATTGATGGAATTGTATTATACGCTAATGAAAAAATAGGTGAACAACAATTTGTAAGTAGAGAAGCTGAACTTTTAATGGTAGTACCTTTGAATAGGATTGAAACTATTGGACGAATGATGGTTCCCGTTAGTAAAGCAGCAAAGATTGAGGAATACCAAAAGGTGGTCGTACGATTGGATGGTTATCCTCAATATGAGTATGGAATAGTTGAGGGTGAGGTAATGTGGAAGGGAATAGTTCCAAATAACGGGGAAATTCCTGTTGAAATAAGATTTCCAAATGGACTTATTACATCAACAAATGAAGAAATTGAACCCAAACAAGCTATGTCGGGGAACGCGGATATCATTTTAGCTGAAAAAAGGTTAATCCAAAGAATATTTGAAACAGCAAGAAATTTAAGTTTTTGAGAGGATAAAAAATTTACCCCTATCAAAAAACAAAGTTAAATATGGATGACCTCACCATAGGCAGCTGCCGCAGCTTCCATAAGCGCTTCGCTCATGGTGGGGTGAGGGTGCACTGACTTGATAATTTCATGGCCTGTAGTTTCCAACTTTCTAGCTGCAACAACTTCTGCAATCATCTCTGTTACATTACTTCCCAGGAGATGCGCTCCCAAAAACTCACCATATTTTGCATCAAAAATAACTTTTACAAAACCAGATGTGTCTCCAGATGCACTTGCTTTACCAGAAGCTGTGAAAGGAAATTTTCCAATTTTTAGATCATATCCCTTTTCCCTAGCTTGGCTTTCAGTGTATCCAACTGACGCGATTTCTGGAACACAATAAGTACAACCTGGAATATTATTGTAATCAATTGGATCTGGGTTTAACCCTGATATTTTCTCTACACACGTTATTCCTTCAGCACTCGCAACATGGGCTAATGCAGGCCCTGGTACGACATCACCAATTGCATATATACCAGGTATATTTGTTCGATAATATTCATCAACAAGTATGTAACCTCTTTCTACTTTTATTCCCAAAGTTTCTAAACCAATATTTTCAGTGTTTGGGGTAACACCTGCAGCAGACATTACTATGTCGCAGTTTAAAGAAAAATCTTTTCCAGTTTTTCTATCTTTTACAGTTACTTTACATCCTTCACCCTTGGTATCAACTGATTCCACTGATGTGTTAGCTAAAATATCTATACCTTTTTTCTTAAAAATTTTAGTTAATTCTTTAGATATATCAGCATCTTCTCTTGGAACCAATCCTTGTTCCATAAATTCTACAATGGTTACTTTTGTTCCAATAGAATTATAAAAGTAGGCAAATTCGACTCCTATGGCACCAGCCCCTACAATGACAATATGCTTTGGTTGTTTTGTGAGGGTCATGGCTAAGCGATAACCAATAATTTTCTTTTTATCTATTGGTACATTAGGTAGAGCCTTGGTTCTTGCCCCAGTTGCTATGATTATATGCTCAGCTGTATAATGCTTTTTATTATTCTCAGCATCCGTTACCTCAACTGTTTTACCTCTAAGTAGCGTACCGGTACCATAAATAGCCGTAATCTTATTTTTCTTTAACAAAAATTGAATTCCTTTACTCATTCCTCCAGCTACATTTCTGCTCCTTTTGATCATATCATCAAAATTTGCTTCCACACCATTTACATTGATACCATAGTCTTTAGCGTGTTTAATGTATTCAAATACCTGTGCACTTTTAAGCAAAGCTTTTGTTGGAATACATCCCCAATTAAGGCAAATTCCACCAAGTGCCTCTCTTTCGATCACAGCGACTTTTTTTCCTAATTGAGCTGCTCTAATTGCAGCAACATACCCTCCTGGGCCACTACCTAAAACAATTACATCAAAGTCCATTATCTAGATATTTTTTGTTTGGCAAATATAAATAAAAACCCCATTGTCGTAACAATGGGGCCAAACTAACTTACTGAT
>JBEAPR010000115.1:0-4282 GCA_041164265.1 Bacteroidota bacterium
CTGAAAAGTATCATCTTCTAAAAAGAGTTGCTCTGGATCTTACTGGGCTTCCACCTTCTTTAGACTTACAAAGAAGATTTCTTTCAGAGTCCGAGGAGATGAGTTATGAAGAAGTTATAGATGAATTACTGGACTCCCCACATTATGGAGAGAAAATGGCATTGCATTGGTTAGATGTGGCTCGATATGCTGATTCGCACGGTTATCAAGATGATGGGGTGCGAACTATGTGGCCTTGGAGAGATTGGGTTATTCATGCTTTTAATCAAAATTATCCCTATGATCAATTTGTCACTTGGCAATTGGCTGGTGATCTGATTGATGATCCTACTAAAGAATCTATCCTAGCCACTGGGTTCAATCGAAATCACAAAATAACTCAAGAGGGTGGGGTAATAGATGAGGAATATCGAGTAGAATACGTTACCGATAGAACCAATACTTTTGGAAAGGCCTTTTTAGGATTGACTTTTGAATGTGCTAAATGTCATGATCATAAATACGATCCTATTTCACAGGAAGAATACTTTAGCACTTTTGCTTTTTTCAATCACGTTCCAGAAAAAGGCCTTTTTGGAACCATTGATGCCTCCTTTGCAGATCCTCCTAATATGAAAATCACTAAAGAGGAAGCAGATGGAATTTTGTCTTTTGTGAATTTACAAGATTCTATGCCGGTGGAAGTAATGATCATGCAGGACTCTATGGGTATGAGATCCACTTATGTTTTAGAAAGAGGAAACTATGACTCCCACGGTAAAGAGGTCGATTTCAATACCCCAAAAGCAATAGCTCAATTTGATCCTGAACGGTTTGAAAAGAATAGATTAGGGTTGGCTCAATGGCTATTAAGTGACGAAAATCCCCTGACTGCTAGAGTTTACGTCAACCGAATCTGGCAGGAAATTTTTGGAAGAGGAATTGTGGCGACACCTGGAGATTTTGGAATGCAAGGAGAGTTACCCAGCAATATTGAACTCCTAGATTACCTGGCTAATGATTTTAAGAATAACAATTGGGATATCAAGCGATTGGTTAAGAAAATTGTGCTTTCTGCCACTTATCGGCAGTCATCTGAGGTAACGGAAAAGCATTTGAAGATAGATCCTGAAAATATTTATTTGGCTCGATCTCCCAGGTTTAGAATACCTGCAGAGTTGGTACGTGATTTGGTTTTATCTAGTAGTGGCTTACTTAATGAAACAATTGGAGGACCTAGCGTGAAGACTTATCAGCCTGATGGAATTTGGGAGGTGACTACTTCTGGTCGTGGCTTGTTAGCCAATTATGTACAAGACAAGGGAAGTGATTTATACAGAAGAGGAATGTACCAGTTTATCAAAAGAACTGTTCCCCCTCCTGTTATGCTGATGTTTGACGCCTCCAATAGGGATCAATGTGAAGTAAAGAGACTCAATACCAATACTCCTCTGCAAGCTTTAGTCATGCTCAATGATCCTCATGTTTTGGAAGCCTCTCGAGTTTTAGCTGAACGATTGGTGGAGCAGGAGGATTTAAAGATTTCAGAGAAAATTGAATTGGCTTTCTCTAGAATTGTTTGCCGACCTATTCGAAAAAACGAAGAACAGCTATTTGAGAATTATTTTGAAGAAGAAAGAGTTAATTTCCAAACTTTCCCCGAAGAGGCTGAAAATATACTCGCATCGGGGGAATATCCAAGAAATACCAATTTGGATTCTGCTACCACTGCAGCACTAATGCAAGTGGTGCATTTGATGTATAATATGGAAGAGACCTTGACCAAAACCTAGATTAATATGTTTAAAGAAATTTTTGAGCATCAACTGAATGTGAATAGAAGGCATTTTTTGAGCAAACTCAGTATGGGGTTTGGTAGTGCGGCATTGGGATCATTATTGCTACCTGATTTATTGAAAGGAGGAAAGTCTGGAGTAGAAGATCTCCCTGTGGGACTTCCCCATTTTGCCCCCAAGGCAAAGCGAATTATTTATTTATTTCAAAATGGAGCTCCGTCTCAATTAGAGAGTTTTGACTACAAACCGCTACTCAATAAGATGTACGGTCAGGATTTGCCTGAATCTATAAGAAATGGCCAACGACTAACTGGAATGACTTCTAATCAAGAACGGTTTCCGCTAATTGGTTCTAAATTCAAATTCAATCAATATGGTGAAAATGGAGTTTGGATAAGTGAGTTATTTCCAAACATTGCATCTATAGCGGATGAGTTATGTGTGATCAAGTCTATGCATACGGAAGCTATTAACCACGATCCTGCTTTGACATTTATGCAAACTGGTGCACAGTTAGGTAATAGACCTAGCATGGGGGCATGGTTAAGTTATGGATTGGGTAGTGAAAATGCCAATTTACCTGCATATACGGTTTTACTATCTAGAGGGAGAGGAAATGGTCAGGGGGTATATTCCAAATTATGGACCAATGGGTTTTTAGACAGTATCCATCAAGGGGTGCAATTTAGTGCAAGTGAAGAACCAGTTCTTTATCTTAACGATCCAGAGGGAACCACAAGAACCGGACGAAGAAGGATGTTAGATAAATTAGGAGAACTTAATGGGATGGCTTACGAAGACTTTGGTGATCCAGAAATTCATACCAAAATTAAGCAGTACGAAATGGCCTATAGGATGCAAACGGCTGTTCCAGAGCTTACTGATATTTCAAATGAACCTGAACATATAGTAAGAATGTATGGGGCAGATTGTCTCACTCCAGGTACGTATGCAGCGAACTGCCTTTTGGCAAGAAAATTATCAGAATCAGGAGTCCGGTTTGTTCAGTTGTACCACCAAGGTTGGGACCAACATGGGAATATGGTAGGGGAGATGCCATTGCAGGCACAGGATACAGATCGCGCATCAGCTGCTTTGATTATGGACCTCAAACAAAGAGGTTTGTTAGATGAGACTTTAGTGATTTGGGGTGGAGAGTTTGGTAGAACGAATTACTGTCAAGGGCCTTTGAATGAAGCTAACTATGGAAGAGACCACCATCCAAGAGCATATACTATTTGGATGGCTGGGGGTGGAGTCAAACCTGGAGTTTATGGTGAAACAGACGAATTTGGATACAATATTATAAAGGACCCCGTTCACGTTAATGATTTCCATGCAACTGTATTACATCTAATGGGATTGGATCACGAAAAACTGATCTATAAACATCTGGGAAGAAGATATCGACTCACAGATGTTGCTGGAAAAGTGGTAAAAGGAATTATTGCATAGATGAAAATAGTTCGAAATCTTGTTTTTGCTCTTCAATTTTTATTGGCATTTCTATTAGTTTTTGAAAAGCATATTCAACTCCCGTCTTTTGGAGAAGTGGTAGGTAGAATGCACCCACTTTTATTGCATCTTCCTATTGGAGCAATGTCTTTACTTTTCTTATTTTTTCTTCATCAGAATTATCAAAAGAAAAGTTCCTCAGATGCTTTTTCCTTGATAGAGTATGGATTACATTTTAATGCGCTTTCCGCCGTGGCTACTGCTTTGGCAGGGTTATTCTTATCTCAGGAAGGGGGTTATTCCGATGGTTTGTCCATTCACAAATGGACAGGCATTAGTTTTAACTGGATTTCTTGGGGTCTATTATTGGGTTGGAAAAGATATGCCTCCAACCGCTGGTATGGGGTGAGCTGGGGTATTGGAGTTTTGGTGATGGCCATATCTGGACATCTTGGTGGAGAATTAACTCATGGGGAGAACTATCTTTTACAACCTTTGGAAGGAAAAGAGTCTATGCCTGTGGCTACTTTGGAATCTACAGTTTACGAAGCTGCTATTTTACCCATCCTTAATAATAAGTGCTTTTCGTGCCATAATGAAAAAAAATCCAAGGGAGGATTGATATTGAGTAATTGGGAGGGAATCCAAAAGGGAGGTGAGCATGGCGCAATTTGGGTAGCAGGTTCTTCTTCCAATAGTTTGATGATTAATAGAATGAATCTTCCGCTGGAAGATGAGGAGCACATGCCTCCTAAGGGAAAGGTTCAATTATTGGATGAAGAAATTAATTTGATAGGACAGTGGATCAACGAAGGAGCTGATGAAAAGTTAATCATGGGAGCCATTACAGAAGCGCATAACCTATATGCCTATTTAGAGCCCGTTTTTGATAAAATTAATGGAAAATCATCCAATTATATATTTGAACCTTCAGATGGGGACTTGCTAAAGTCTTTAAATACTCCTTTCAGAACGGTAACGCCCCTTGCTGAAGGTTCTCCCGCTCTGGAAGCATCTATTTTTGTGAGAGCTTATTACCAGCCTGAATTTTT
>JBEAPR010000116.1:0-58839 GCA_041164265.1 Bacteroidota bacterium
AAACACCGGCCTATGAATATCAAAAAGTCTTGTCTTTCGATTTACCATTCCAAGATTTTACTGCATTAACCACATGGCTGCATTTTGATTATTTCCACCCAGTTTATTTACTGCAGCTTCATAACTTGCAGCATTGAGACTTTGCTCTTGACCTGGATATAAAAATCGCAAAGGAAGCTTATCTGCATTGAGGTTTTCGCAGGGGGCATCCAAAAATGGAATACCATCCCAGCTCATCCCAGAGGCCTTGTACCACCTTCTAACTTCAAAATATGGCTCCAGTCCGGTAAAAAATAAAGACAACCATTTTTGTTTCCAGATGTCCTTAACAGCCGAATAAGCTACACCAGAATTATTGTAATAATCTTCGAAATCACTCCACCCAAAAGGATTAACATCCACTTGATAATACTCCATAGAAGCGGCAATACCACCTTTATAAAGGGTCTCAATATCACCATCAATCCAACCCAAGGCTACTGCCTCCGCTAATAAAAAGTGAGTCTCTGCTGCGGTCATAATGATTCCCTCAGCTGAAGCTAATCCTAGAGAAGCAGCTGTTGTTCTTGTCGGGTCATCCCAATAACTAACTCCCAATCTAGAACCTGTCTTGGAACAGGAAGCACTGTTAGAGCCATTAACTGCCCCATTAAAAGCTGAAATATCATTAAAATCATCATTATCTGGTCGAGCATAACGCATCAATCGAGGGTCTTTATACCCCATCATTACGTCTAATGCCGTTTTGCTAATAGCTACCGCATCAAAATCACCTGTTTTAATGGGAATAAGAGGAAATTGATTGGGGAATCCGTTTAGATAAGTAAGCGTTGCATTTTCGGAATTTTTGGTCATCAGCTGCCCAGAATTAGCAACTGCAGCAAATTTAGATCCAGCACTTGATATTTTATTCCCCGCAGTCATCAAAAGGCGCATACTCAAACCATTCGCCAACTTTACCCAATGGGCAGCATTTCCATTATAAATAATATCTCCTGAAATATTTCCAGCACCTGACAATAAACCCTTTGCTCTATCTAAGTTAGCGAGCAAATCCTCATAAATCGCATCTTGACTATCATAAGAAGGCGTGAAATTATCATCACCACCTTGAATAGCTTGAGAATAAGGAATATCCCCATATGCATTAGTCAAAGTAGCATAAATCCAAACCTTTGTAACTAATGCGGCTCCCTCCATCTGCTGATTCTCTTCAGCCCTTGCCAAAATTTCTACTTGATGAATATCCGTTAAACTCTCATACAGCCCTTCCCATACGGTAGGAAAAGCATTCCAATTATAAGCATCTACCTCCGTTCTCAAGGTTTTTGCAGTCAATTGGCCAATATTATTTCCCAATAAGAATGATTCGGTTACCATAGTGTTCATAGCACTCCTCAATCCGGAAGTAAACAACACATCCACTCCTACTGTAGTAGGCTCATTGGGGTTTTCGTTAAATGTCTCAAATTGATTGCATCCAGGCATTAGAATGACCATAAAGGTCATTCCAGCACCTATTAATATCTTTTTTAAAGTATTCATATCGATTATTTTTTTTGAATAGGGTCTTGATTAAAATTGAGCACTTACAGAAAGGCCTATACTTCTTGTAGAAGGAAGTTGTGTGCTTTCAAATCCATTTACAAAAATTCCGTTTCTAATAGAAAATGTTTCAGGATCTATAGTAGGTACATTGGACCACAACAAAAGATTTCTTCCTACTAATGAAAATCTTAAACCACTGACCCCTGATCCTTCTAATTTTTCCGAAGGAATACTGTATCCAATACTCAATTCTCTTAATTTAAAATAAGTAGCATCATAAGTAGCTGCCTCAATATTATCTCGGTTAAATCCATTTCCATAATAATTGTAGAAATAGCCCGTATATCCAGCTCCACCAGGTTGGACCACCACGTCGTTCTCTGATAATTCACTATCAGCGATAATACCATCTTCATTAGCATCTACCCAATTCCATCCAGGGCCAACAACACCACCCTCTGATTCAAGGGTATAGACTGGTTCTCCGGCTGCATCATAAGAAACAGAATGCACCCTCCTACCTTCAAGGGTGGATAAGTCTAATAAGGGATCATCGTTATTGGTAATGGCACCTCCCGTATTATAAAGGGCATGAGATCTGCTGTATATCTTTCCCCCTATTTGTCCGTCAACAAGAAATCCAACATTAATTTGTCCTATAGAAAATTCATTGAATAAGCCTAATCTTACGTCCGGCTGAAAAGAACCTGCTGAAACTTTTTCTTTAGTTAGCAAAGGAAGTCCATCTACATGAATAATCCTTCCATCTGGGCCCCTTTCAAAACCTAATCCATACAATTGTCCTAATAATTCTCCTTGTTCTGCAACGTATTCCAGGTCTGCCCCACCTTCATCTCCAGGGAAAACATCTGCTATGATTGAGTATCTGCCACTCTCTATAACTTCTGGCAAGGATTCTACAACAGCTCTATTATGTCCTAGATTCAAGGTAGCATCCCAAGAAAAGTTTGGCTTATCAATAATTCTTCCACTTAAGAGTAATTCCACTCCTGAGTTTCTAATCTCTCCTCCGTTGGTAAGATTGAAATCATATCCACTAGTCTTTGCAATGGGCAAGAAAATAACTTGATTGAAAGAAAGCATATTATAATAGGTTGCATCCAATGATAGTTTGTTGCCAAACATTCGAAGATCTACCCCAAATTCTAATGCAGTGGTGCGCTCATTGGTCAAATCAGCATCTGCAATAGTATTCCCTGTTGTAAATACAGAATTAGACCCAAAAGAAGCTTGAGGAGTAAAGGTATTACCAAAAGCATATGGTGGAGCTCCATTACCTACCTCAGCATAGGCAGCTTTGAATTTTAAAAAAGATAAAGCCCTGCCCGGTGTTAAATCCATTAATTCAGAAGCGATGAAACTAGCTGATACAGAAGGGTAACCAAAATCGAATTCCGAATTATCAATACCAATTACCGGATTAACTAAGGTGCTATTCCAATCGTGTCTGTAAGTAGCATCGACGTATAAAAAGTTTTTGTACGCAAAAGTACCAAGAGCAAATAAACTATTGATTCCCGTTCTAGTTTTTTGAGATTCTACCAATACATTTGATCTAGCATTGGATAAGGTATAAATGCTTTCACTTGTGCCAAAAAATTTCAATTGTGGGTTATTGGCAATTAAATAATTGGCATTCTGACGCATTAAATTACCCCCAGCTTTAAAATCAATAACTAAGTCGTTATTTCTATCGGTGTTATATCCCAACAAAATTTCGGTATTAGTCTCTGAAAACGATATTTCATCTTCTCGATAACTACCCTGCAGTACTCCTTTTGTTGAAGGAGCTCTTCTAAACTGTCTTCCTTCATTAACCACGTCAGCCCCATACCTAAAGCGGATATTGAATCTATTCGATATGTCGTAATTCACCTGAAAATTACCCATCAATCGATTGCTATTAAATGCATTGGTATTCTCGTTAGCGATAAACCATGGATTGTTTACCCACAGATTTTCAACATATCTCTGATTACGCCCTTCTTGACCAGGCTCCCAATAATCCTTCAAATCATTTATTTCTACCTGACGAGGATACCATAGCCATCCGTACATGACGGAAGATGACTCATCATATCCAGCATTAGGAACATTATCAGATGATGAATTCACATACATTGCATTCATTCTAGTAGTTAATTTTCGGTCTAATAACTCCTTGCCGATACTTGCTGTGAAGGTATTTCTGTTAAGGTTTGTATTAGGTACAATTCCTCTCCTATTTAAATTAGTAAATGATAATCTACTATCACCCGTTTCTGTGGCGTTAGTAATGGCAATGTTATTAATGGCTGTTACTCCTGTTCTGAAAAAATCTCTAATATTATCCTCGGCTGGAGTAAAAGGTACGGGTTCACCATTTGAATTAAATTGTTTGATCAATTGTCCATTCATTCTAGGCCCCCAATTCTCTCCATAAGCTTCGTAATATTCATTGGAACCAATGTAATTAGATCCATTTTGATAGGAATACTTTCCATCGCCTCCAAAACCATATTCATTCTGATAATCTGGTAATTTTAAAATGTCTTCGACTGTGGTGGTCGAATTTATCTGAACGCCCCATCCTTCGCTATCTTTTCCCGTTTTGGTTTCAATAAGAATTACCCCATCGGCTGCTCTTGAGCCGTATAAAGCAGAGGCCGCAGGACCTTTCAAAATATTGATAGAGGCTATATCATCAGGATTTACAATTTGTGCTGCATTTCCAAAATCTATAGTGGTAGAACCATTCAAGCCATCATCAAAACTGAATAAATCATTGGTAATAGGGATTCCATTAACTATAAATAATGGTTGGTTATTGCCTAATAAAGAAGCAGCTCCTCTAATGTTTATGTTAGCTGAAGCAGTTGGTCCAGCAGCACCTCCTGTGATATATACTCCTGAAACCTTACCTGCCATTGCGTTAACCAAATTAGTTGGCTTTACCGCCGCAATTTGACTGGCTCCTAGCTTTTGAACCGAATACCCCAATGCCTTTTCCGAACGCTCGACTCCAAGCGCAGTTACCACCACCTCATCCAATGATACACTCTCTTTTAGCACAATTGAATATTCCGAGGCCTCTGTTAAGGCAATTAGAGTGGTCTGAAAACCGATATAGCTAATCTCAATAGCAGCTACAGAGTTAGATACTTCCAATAGAAACTTTCCATCAAAATCAGTACTGGTACCAATACTTGTTCCCTCCACAAGTACATTGGCTCCAATAAGAGGTTCGTTACTTTCATCAACAATGGTGCCTGAAATGGTACGTGTTTGCGCAATCAAACCTGTTGAAAAACAAATACTTACGACTAAAAATAAAATCTTTGTAAATCTTTTACACATATTCCTTGATCTTCATTAAAAAATTTAAATTCGAGCGCAAAGGTACTATAATTTTGGTTTCTATACAAACTATATTGATTTTACAGGCAACTGTTTCGATTCTCAACATAAAATTCGACACGTTTATTAGTAAATACGCAGTTCACGCCAAATTTTATATGGCCTGCCGGGAGGACGAGGTAGGAAAGGACTCGAAAAAATTAATTATTGCGGATTTTTAAGGAATTACATCCTCTATAGTAATGAGAGGCGAGGCATCAATTTGTTCTGCACCCATTATTTTAACAAGTAAATCGATATTGTTATGCAATTCTTTAATTTGATTCTCTGATAATCTAGAAAGTTGGTTGGCTAATTTCTCTTGAAGGGTGGTAGGTGAAGCTTTTAACAAATCTGCTCCCTTTGCAGTAAGGGTGATATTAGTCACTCTTCGATCCCCTTTATTGGGAAGTTTGGCAACTAAGCCCTTGGCTTCAAGCCGTGATAAAATTCCGGAAATGGTACTCGCATTGAGTTTTATAAATTCTTTTATTTGGGAGGCAGAAGCCTGGTAATCGGGTTTTTCAGACAAATATTGCAGGCATAGCAGCTGAGGAATACTAATTCCGTGGGCTTTTTCAATTTTTTTACTCTCCAAATTAATAGAGCGAATAATTTTTCTTAGTTTGACGAGTATATCTAAATAATCCATAATTGCCAGTTGCACTAACGTCACTAAAGGTAACCGCCATTTTCTAATTTGCAAAGTTCCCGAATGGATATTTGAATATCATAGCAAGATCTTGTAAAAAAAACTCTGTTTAATGGAAGTTTCTTAAAATATTTTCTAAAAAAGAGAACCCACTGAATTGAGGACTAATGAACGAGAATAAAGAAATATTTTGAATGAAAAAGGCCCCACTACGACGGTGAAGCCTATATTTTAGCGGTCCGGACGGGACTCGAACCCGCGACCCCATGCGTGACAGGCATGTATTCTAACCAACTGAACTACCGGACCTATTTCCATTAGTTTGGAAGCGATTGCAAAAATAGAATATCTTTCGATTTACTCCAACATTATTTTAAAAAAATTAAAAATAATGTTCCCATATCCCATTACTAAGCTCTTATTCGTAATTTTGCTCAACGTACTTTAAGAAAACTAACAGCAAATTTCTTTGCTTAAACCTATCGTCTATGATTTTCCTAGAATTCGAAAGACCTTTAGAAAAGCTTTACCAGCAATTAGAAAGCTTGGATGAGGTAACAGATATTGATGTATCTGAAGCCAAAAAGACGCTGGAGAATAAAATCAAAGCAACTAGAAAAGAAATTTATTCAAATCTTACTGGTTGGCAAAGGGTTCAACTGTCCAGGCATCCTGAAAGACCTTATACATTATTCTACATCCAAACTATGTGTAAAAAATTTATTGAATTACATGGGGATCGGACATTCAGAGATGACAAAGCAATTGTGGGTGGTATCGCTAATTTAGATGGACAAACTGTTGTTATTATTGGACATCAAAAGGGTATTAATACCAAGATGCGTCAATATCGAAACTTTGGAATGGCTAATCCAGAGGGGTATCGAAAAGCGCTTAGACTTATGAAACTAGCAGAAAAGTTTAACTTCCCAGTAATAACATTAATAGATACTCCTGGTGCCTACCCAGGAATTGAGGCAGAGGAAAGAGGTCAGGCGGAAGCGATTGCCAGAAATATGTTTGAAATGGCTAAACTCAAAGTACCCATTGTATGCGTAATCATAGGCGAAGGGGCATCAGGCGGAGCGATTGGTATTGGTCTGGGTGATCAAGTTTTTATGATGGAGAATACGTGGTATTCTGTGATTTCTCCTGAATCTTGTTCCTCAATACTTTGGAGAACATGGGATAACAAAGAGCAAGCTGCTGAGGCGTTAAAACTCACACCTGAACACATGTTGAATTTTGGATTAATTGATGGGATAATTAAAGAACCTCAAGGTGGCGCTCACGCTAACCCCGAAGAAATGGCTAAACTTCTAAAAAAGCAATTGAAAAAATCTATTACAGAGCTTCAGGAAATTTCTGAAGGGGAGAGGATCAAGCTAAGGATTGAAAAATATGCTAAAATGGGTAGGACTTCACTAGATAAAACTTAATTGCTGATACATGCAATTAGTACAACTGATTAAATCCTATTTTTTCCAAAAGGGAATGAACCAAAGGCAATTATTGACCATCCAAGAGCCTTCGGTTAAACCTTTTTCGAGAATCCAAAATATTGGGTTTGTTTTCGAAGCTAATAATCACTCTAGTACCAAAACAGTCTTAAATGCTAGAAAAACTTTGGCTAAAGAAGGTAAAAAAGTAACCATTTTGGGGTTTTTCCCAGGCAATCAACAAGAAATTCCTAGCTTCAATTTCCCTTTTTTTACGAATAAAGATTTAGACTGGTGTGGACAACCTTTAAAGGGAGAAGCTGGCTCATTTGCACAAAACAGGTACGATTTGTTAATAAACCTTACCCTTGAATTCAACCCTCAGTTGGAATATCTACTAGCAATTACTAAAGCGGATTTCAAAGCAGGAAGCACTGCTGGATCCCTTAATCACTATGATTTAATGGTTGATGTTAAAGAAAATCCTCAACCAGGAGAATTACTCGAAAAAATATTTTCTCTATTAAAAAACACCATCCAATAAATGTACAAACTGCCTTTAGAAGGAACAGGCGTAGCTTTAGTAACTCCATTTAAATCAGGAGCAATAGATTATGCTGCCTTAGAAAAAATTATCGAACACGTAATACAAGGAGGAGTCAATTATATCGTTTCATTAGGGACAACTGGTGAAGCAGTAAACATAAGTACTGCTGATTGTAATTCCATTTTTGAATTTACTAAAAAAGTTGTTGGCGAACGGATCCCTTTAGTGGCTGGACTCTTTGGAGGCAATTTCACTATGAGACTCAAAGAAAGTATGCGCGCTTACAATTTAGAAGGTTTTTCAGCTATTATGTCTTCTTCGCCTGCCTATATTAAACCCAGTCAAGAAGGAATTTACCAGCATTATTTAGCTATTGCTGATGCCTCTCACCTTCCTGTTATTATTTACAATGTTCCGGGCAGAACCTCTTCTAATATTCTTCCGGAGACGATTATTAGATTGGCCAACACCAACGAAAAATTTATCGCCGTTAAAGAAGCTAGCGGAGATTTGCTTCAAGCTATGACTTTAATAAAAAATTGCCCTGAACACCTTACTATTCTTTCTGGAGACGATCCAACAGCCTTACCATTCATCGCTATTGGCGGCAAAGGTGTAATTAGCGTGATTGCTAATGCCCTTCCCCAAGCATTCTCCACCATGGTCAATACAGCTTTATCAGGAGATCTAAATACTGCTATGGCAATTAATTCAGCTCTTCATGATATCCATCCTCTCTTATATAAGGAAGGGAATCCTCCAGGTATAAAAGCGGCCCTTAATATCCTTGGGCTGTGTGAAAATGAATTAAGAATTCCCCTTACTGAAGTTTCAACCAATACTTACGATAATCTGGTGAAGGAAATCACCGCAGCACAAAATTTACTGAAGAATATTCTTTAGAAACGTTAAAAAATTAAAATCTAGAACCTAGAGTAAACATTAACAAGTTACTTTGATAATTTTTATCAACTAAAGGCTGTGGAACCTCCGGCAAATCAATGTAATACGGAGCATACCTTTGATTATTAGATGTATTTCTATATCCCAAGTCTAAGTAGAATTTGCTAAAACGATATCCCAATCCAAAATGAATTCCAAAGGTTTCTGTGACATCACCTGAATAAGCCGATGGGAAAAAGCTTAAACCGCCTCTAACTCTAAAATTATCGATAGCTATTTCTCCTCCAAATTTTAAATTAATAGCTTGAGTAAGAAAATCATTGATTTCAGCATTAGCTGATAATTCATCTTGAGGGAAATCTGCAAATTTAAACCTTGAATTACTGTAGTTGAGATACATAATTTGTGCAGTTATGAATCCTGATTTTCCAATAATGTATCCAAAATCTGCCATGGCTTTCCAAGGAGTTATAATAGAATAAGAAAATAATCCATCTGGGGTCGTTCCTTCTCCTGTAATTAAATCTCCATCTAGATAAGTGTATTCCATGGAATTTCTGTAGGTATCCTCCAAATTTAAAACGGTAGGGGAATGAAAGGACAAACCGAATCTAAAAGCTTGGCTAAACCTTAAAATCATTCCCAATTTTAAATTTATACCAAGTCCTGTTGTCGTCAGGTTTTCTCGTACTTCTAAACTTTGGAAATAAGGAATATTACCATCTAATCCTTCTCCAGGGTCTTCTTCGTTATATATTTTGAATCTGTTGAAAGTTACAAATGGAATACCCATAGTTGCACCTAGCATGATTTTCTCATTGATATTTGCACCAAAAGAAAGTACAAATTCATTGACTGAACCAGATGTAATAACTTCTTGACTTTTTAAAATTAACTCATTAGGTGCCTCATCGTAATCAATCCCGTAATAATCTTCATTCTCATAGTAAATCATTGATTGCGCATCTGAAGCCATCCCGGCATCAAAATGATCTACTCCAAAATTATTCGCAAGATTTTGATACCATTGCATAATAGATCCTTTAGATAATCCGGAATACTTAAACTGCTGATTAAAATTAGATAATTGATTAAAACCTAATGCAAAATTAAACGCCTCAATCTTATTTCTGCCCCTAGGTTGAGACACGAATACCATTCCAAATCCGGGCAAGGAAAACTTAGTTTGATTTGTAAAAGTTTCACCTTGTATATCCGTATTCAAGAGTTCAGCTCCAACCTTTTGTATGTTAAAAGATGGGCTTAACATCAGTTCATTTCCTCTAAAGAGCGCTACTCCAGCTGGGTTACCACTAGTGGAGGAAAAATCTGCTCCCAAACTATTTAAAGACCCTCCAACACTTAATGCTCTTGCTGATGAAACATCAGTTTGAAAAGAGTACCTGACAATATCATCCAATCCTTGAGTGTAGGCCACCCAAAAGCAACCTACTCCTAGAAAGCAGGTAAGTAGAATTTTTTTCATTTTTTAGTTATTGCCTCTTCTTGAACTTGTTCTTACTCCTCCAGAAGAAGACCGGGTTGTTGAAGAGGAATTTCGAGAAGGTGGTGAAACGGATCTACTTGGTGCAGAGGAAGATCTATTTACACCTGAAGATGAAGACGCTCCTGTAGGACGTCGAGTGTTGCTATTGCTGAGTCTATTGGTTCTTGGCATGGAATTGCTAGAGGTAACTCCCTGAGTATTCCCAGTTCTCCTTGTAGCTCCTACAGCCTTATTTCCATTACCCGAATTAGAGATGGTTCTATTTCTGTCATATATAGTACCAGCGGAAGTAGGTAATTTTTGACCACTATTTATTCTAGTTCTAGAATTTGGGTCTGAAGGCTTTGAGTTAATAGTTGACTGACGTCTTGGAGCGGTCAAAGTAGATCCCGCAACAGTTCTGCTAGTATTTGTTCTTACTCCTCCTGTCGGAGTAGCAGCTTCTGGTCTCCTTCCATCGTTTAACCTTGGCAGATAATTAGATGTATTGCCTCTTCTTCCAAAATAGGTCCTAGAGTTATCTACTATGTTAATTTGATTATTCTGAATATAGGTGTTGCCACCTCCCCATGTCGGGTAAAATCCACCAAATGAGCCAAACCCCCATCCAGAGTATGGATTCCATAAGTTCCTGCCACCCCAACCAAATCCTCCATAAGGACTTCCAAATCCATAGTTTCTTCCATAACCAAAAGCCCCATAACCGTAATCATGCCAAAATAAATTCGGAGAATTCATCCAACTTCTATAATTCCAATAGTTTAGAGATCTAAACCGGTTATAGGACCATGGATTATTGTGAATTAAAAGGGTCACTCCAGGTGCCATCCTAACCATTGACGGGTCGTAATACCACATGTCGGAGTAAAATGGATCAAAATAATTGAACCCATACATAGGTCTGTGGAACCTTCTTATTCTGGCAGTATAGTAATAATCATAATCATCGTACCCTTCTTGATAATCGTTATCATAGTATTCCTCAATATCTTCAGCGTATAATTGGTTAGACCCAGCATAATTAGTCGCCACCGTCTGAGCAGGTTTGTCTTGACTTGGATCAAAATAAATATCGTCAAATTGTGCATTTGCTGATACAAACGCTAAACAAAGAATTGCTGGTAAGATTGCCTTTTTCATACTATATGATTTGATTGTACAACACCTAAATTATTACTTTTGTCTTTATGTTTTAGTTAAAACTTATTTAAAGATCCTTTCTAAGAAGTTAAAATTAATAAAAATATACATGTCAAACGCAATAACTCCTAAAAACGAAAACTACGCACAATGGTATATCGATATTGTGAAAAGGGCAGGACTAGCTGATAACTCTGCTGTAAGAGGTTGTATGGTAATTAAGCCCTACGGTTTTGCTATATGGGAAAAAATGAAAAACCAGTTAGATCTTATGTTTAAGGAAACTGGTCATCAAAATGCATATTTTCCACTGTTTATACCCAAGAGTTTTCTTAGTCGAGAAGCTGAGCACGTGGAAGGGTTTGCAAAAGAATGTGCCGTGGTTACCCACCATAGGCTGATGAACAATCCGGATGGATCTGGTATCATTGTTGACCCTTCGGCAAAATTGGAGGAGGAACTCATAGTTCGTCCCACTTCCGAAACCATAATTTGGCATACTTACAAAGATTGGATTAAATCATACAGGGATTTACCTCTACTTATTAATCAATGGGCTAATGTCGTTAGATGGGAAATGAGGACTAGGCTATTTTTAAGAACAGCCGAATTTTTATGGCAAGAAGGGCATACCGCTCACGCCACTCAAAAAGAAGCAGAGGCAGAAGCTAAGCAAATGCAAGAAGTATATGCAACCTTTGCGGAACAACACATGGCCATGCCCGTCATCCGAGGAGTAAAAACCGCTTCCGAAAGATTTGCTGGTGCAGAAGAAACCTATACCATTGAAGCCTTGATGCAAGACGGAAAAGCGTTGCAAGCAGGCACTTCTCATTTTTTAGGACAGAATTTTGCCCGAGCCTTTGATGTTAAATTTCTAAATGAAAACAACAAGGAAGAATTAGTATGGGCAACTTCTTGGGGAGTTTCCACTCGATTAATAGGAGGTCTAATCATGACCCATTCAGATGACCAAGGATTAGTACTCCCTCCAAAGCTAGCCCCTATTCAAGTGGTTATTATTCCAATACCAAAAAGAAATAGTGCTATTGATGAGTTGGCAGAAAAGTTGACTAAAGAACTCCATTTGAATGGAATTTCCGTTCAATACGATACAGATGAAAAGCAAAGACCAGGTTATAAATTTGCTGAAAATGAATTGAAAGGTATTCCTGTAAGAATAGGGATTGGAAATCGTGATCTTGAAGCTGGTAAAGTAGAAGTCGCTAGAAGAGATACCAAGTCTAAATCAATGATGCCCATTGAAGGATTGGCGAAATCGATTCAAAATCTTTTAAATGATATTCAAAATAATCTTCTTGAAAATGCAAAGAATTTTCGAAAAGAAAATACAACATATTCGGATAACTTTGACCATTTTAAGGATATTCTAAATCAGAAGGGGGGATTTATAGAAGCACACTGGGATGGTACAGCTGAAACGGAAAATGAAATTAAATTAAAAACAAAAGCAACTATTCGCTGTATTCCAAATAATCAGGATAAAAGTCCAGGGAAATGTGTTTATTCCGGAAAACCCTCCAAAGGAAAGGTAATATTTGCTAAAGCTTATTAATTTTCAGTTCTTTTGGCGCCATCTTGCGCCAAAACTCAAGCTCTATGTTACAAATTGCATAGTTTTGCGAAAAACAACCTATGCTGATTAAAACCTTTACAAGTGCTTTAGAGGGGGTAGATGCACGAACTATTACAGTTGAAGTTAATGCCGGTGGAAATGTAGTAGTTGGCAAGCAGTTTTATTTCATGGTGGGCCTACCTGATAATGCCGTAAAGGAGGGTTTTCAAAGAATTGATTCTGCTTTTAAAAATATAGGCTACCGAATGATGCGGATGAAGACTGTAATTAATTTAGCTCCTGCTAATATCCGTAAGGAAGGTTCAGCTTATGACCTTCCCCTAGCCATTGGGATTCTTGCTGCTACTGGCCAAATAAAATCCGATCGCCTAAAGGATTTTTTAATGATTGGAGAACTATCACTAGATGGCAGTTTAAGACCCGTTCGAGGTGCTCTACCTATAGCAATTCAAGGCAGAAAAGATGGGTTTAAAGCTCTATTATTGCCCAAAGAGAATGCAAGAGAAGCAGCTATTGTCAACGATATAGAAGTTTATGCAGTTACAGATTTGAAAAGTGCCATAGAAATTGTAACTGGTCATTCTACCTTAGCTCCAACTATAGTAGAAACAAGAGCAGAATTTGACTACAATCAAATGGATTGGGAAATAGATTTTGCCGATGTAGCAGGACAAGAAAATATAAAGCGAGCTTTGGAGCTGGCTGCCGCAGGGAACCACAATGCAGTACTTATCGGTCCTCCTGGAGCAGGAAAAACGATGCTAGCCAGAAGGTTACCAACCATTTTGCCACCTCTAAATTTGCACGAAGCTTTAGAAACAACAAAAATACATTCTGTAGCAGGAATTTTACCACAAGATGCTTCCCTGATCGCTAGAAGACCATTTCGATCCCCTCATCATACCACCTCCGCTATCGCCTTATTTGGAGGAGGGGCCAATCCAATGCCAGGGGAAATTTCTCTAGCCCATAATGGCGTTCTTTTTCTGGATGAAATGCCTGAATTTTCTAAATATGCCTTGGAGGTTATGCGGCAACCTTTGGAAGAAAGAAAGGTAACCATATCAAGAGCTAAAACTACCCTTTCCTATCCGGCTAACCTTATGCTTATTGCTTCGATGAATCCATGCCCATGTGGTTATTACAACCACCCCGAAAAGGAGTGTGTATGCCCTCCCGGACTGGTTCGTAAATACCTAAATAAAATATCCGGTCCTATGCTTGATAGAATTGACTTACACGTCGAAGTCACTCCAGTTTCCTACGATAAAATAACCCAAAATAATCAAGCGAATGAAAGTAGCACTAAAATAAGAGAAAGAGTTATTCGGGCCAGACAAATCCAAGAAAATCGATATAAAGAATATCCAGGGATCTACAATAATGCGCAAATGACTCCCAAAATGCTTCAATCTATTTGTCAATTACCAAGCGCTGGACTAATTTTATTAAAAAAGGCAATGGAGAAATTACAACTCTCAGCTAGAGCGTATGATAGAATTTTGAAAGTGGCCAGAACCGCGGCTGATTTGGCAGAAAGTAAGGAGATTAAAATCGAACACCTTGCAGAGGCAATTCACTATAGAAGTTTAGATCGCGAAAATTGGTCAGAACTTTAGGTTATTAGGTCAAAAAGGTTAAGGGCAGGATATTCCAACCTTTTTTAGAAAAATATTCTTTGGTTTTGCCTTCATCCCAGGATAACCCTAACATAAAGCCGCCTCCTCCTGCTCCGCATAATTTTAAAGCCCATCCTTCTTGTTCCCACTCCATCTCTCTAAATTCAGGTGTAATTAAATTTTTAAGCTCGGCAAATTGAAAGCTACTTATGGTCATCCACCCTTCTTTTAATTTTTTGAAGTCACCTTCTAAAAGTCCTTCAATAGCCATTTCTGTAGCAGGAATCCATCGTGCATAGATAGCAGCCTGAAAATCTTTTTTCTTTATTTCCTCAGTAAACCATTGTACTAAAGGACCTGTTTTTCTGGAGTGTCCAGTATCTACTAGAAAAATATACCCTTGAGCAGGATCCGGTAGTTTTACTTCAACCTTTTCCATTTGTGTGCTAGAATGGATGAGGATAGATTGGTTAACAAATGAAATTAAAGGGTCAAATCCAGAACTAGACTGATGAAAATAACTCTCCAATCTACCTAATTTTTCTTTTAATTGGACGAGACCCTCGTCTTCTGCATGGTGGCCAAAAAAATCCAATAATGCAGCACACAGGGCCCCTGAACTTCCCATTCCATAACCCTCTGGTATGTTCGATTCAAAATACAACCCCTTAGATAAAGCTTTCTCAAAATTTTGAGCGTCAACAAAATCGAAAATATCAGTCTGTTGTAAATAATGACTAAATTCTCTTAAGTCTCTTTGATGAAATCCTTGCTCATCCCCATAAGACCACTTTCCAGAATATAAAGAAAGAGGCGATGCCAAAGCTTTACCTCCCATTAAGACCGTATATTCTCCTATGAATAATAATTTAGAAGAGTAATTTTTTTTATTCATCCTCCCTAATTAAAAAAAATCCTGCTACTAAAAAATAAAGTAGCAGGATTTTAGAAAAAATAGCTGTTTTACAAAATACTACTCTTCGTCTGAATCTTGGATTTTCTCCTTTAGCTCTGTAAAATCTGCTAAATCACCTAAAGTAGATTTTTCTACACTTGATTGCGTCTTTTTAACTACTTTTTGAATTTCAGCTCTTTCCTTTGCTTTCTCCTCTTTTACTTTTTCATCTGCTTCCTTATTGATATCTTCAAGATATCGTAGATGACTAACTAGAATTCTCTTCTCATCCCTGTTGAACTCTATCACCTTAACTGTAATGACCTCCTCTATTTCAGCCATTTGGCCATCTGCCTTCTTCAAGTGCTTGCTCGGAGAGAAAGCTTCCAAGCCATAAGGTAACTGAACAATCGCCCCTCTATCTTCTTTTCGCAATACCGTAGCTTCATGATAGCTACCTACAGGAAACACAGTCTGGAAGGTGTCCCAAGGATTTTCTTCCAATTGCTTGTGGCCCAATGATAGCTTTCTATTCTCCAAATCAATTTCTAAAATGCTTACATCGATAGGAGCTCCTACTTTAGTGTACTCTGATGGATGTCCATATCTTTTTGTCCAGGACAAATCAGATATGTGAACCATTCCACCAATACCTTCCTCTAATTCAACGAACACTCCATAAGGAGTAAGATTTTTCACCACACCGTTGTGCTTACTATTCAATGAGTATTTAGATTCAATATCTGTCCATGGATCCTTAGTTAATTGCTTCAGACTAAGAGACATTTTTCTTTCCTCCTTGTCAATGGTAACAACCTTTGCTTCGTATTCCTGATCTAATTTGAAAAATTCTCTAGCATTAATAGGCTGATTGCTCCAAGACACCTCACTTACGTGAATCAAACCTTCAACTCCAGGCATAATTTCAAGAAAAGCACCATAATCTTCAATATTGACAATCTTCCCCTTAACTACAGATCCTTCTTGAATATCCGTATCTAATACTTCCCATGGATGCGGTTGCAATTGTTTAAGCCCCAGAGATATTCTCTTTTTATTTTCGTCGAAATCTAGAACTGCAACATTGATTTTTTGATTCAATTCTAATACTTCAGCTGGGTGATTAATTCTTCCCCAAGAAATATCCGTGATGTACAATAATCCATCAACACCTCCTAAATCAAGGAAAGCACCGAAATCTGTTAAGTTCTTAACCACCCCTTCTAATACTTGGCCTTTTTCCAACCCACTGATTATATGTTCACGCTGTTCTGCCAAATCACTTTCGATAAGCGCTTTGTGCGAAACAACCGCGTTTTTAATTGCCTCATTGATTTTGACCACTTTGAATTCCATGGTTTTACCAACATATATATCGTAATCTATAATTGGCTTAATATCAATCTGAGACCCTGGAAGGAAAGTTTCTAATCCACCACAATCAGCAATTAAACCACCTTTAGTTTTACTAATCACCGTACCTTTAATAACGGTACCATTAACATGAGAATCAACAATTCTTTCCCAAGCGAGCAATAACTTGGCTTTTCTTCTAGACAAAATCAATTGGCCCCTTGCATCCTCTTGCATCTCAACATAAACATCTACATGGTCCCCAACCTTTAAATCAGGATTATCTCTGAATTCTGATAAAGGAACTAAACCATCTGACTTGAAGTTAATGTCAAGTAATACGTCTCCATCTTGGATAGAGGTTACACGTCCGGAGACAATCTCATTTTCGATAAGGGAAGATAGCGTAGCAGAATACTCATCATCCATTTTAGAACGCTGCTCTGAAGTGTATACAGCAGTTTGCCGTGCTCCACCTGTCCAGTCATAATCATCATGAGCAGTTCCAGCAGCATAATCTACTTCTTCGGGCAATTCTAATTCATCCTCCTCATCTTGCGGAGTTGAATCATCATCTTGATTGGTTGCACTTTGGTCATTTGACTCTACAACATTTTCATTTTCTTGAGGTGCCATTGCATCCTCGTTGTTTTCTTCTGTTAGCATTGAAAGAATGCTTTTAAGGGTTAATAAATAATTTTAGCGGTGCAAATGTACTCTTTTTATCTAGAATAATGTATTTTCCAAGTCAAATTAAAGCTTACAAATGATGAATGAAGCAAGACCTTGGTTAAAAAAATATCCCGCGGGAATACCTGCTAATATTAACCCCGATCAATATCCATCCCTAGTAAATCTGCTATCAGAAACCTTTCAAAAATTTGCCCACCACAAAGCTTTCACCTGTATGGGGCAATCCCTTACCTACCAACAAGTAGACTTGCTCTCTAACAGCTTTGGTGCATATTTACAATCGAGGGGTTTAAAGCCTGGTGATAAAATTGCACTGATGATGCCCAATATGCTCCAATACCCAATTGCACTTTTTGGCGCTATTAAAGCGGGATTAGTGGTGGTTAATACCAATCCTCTCTATACCCCAAGGGAAATGTTACACCAATTTAAAGACTCTGGCTCCAAAGCTATAGTGATCGCAGAAAACTTCGCATCCAATCTTGAAAAAATAATTAGAGAAACAGAAATCCAGACGGTCATTATAACCAGCATAGGGGAAATGCTAGGCTTCCCAAAAAAGCAGATTGTGAATTTTGTAGTGCGAAAGGTAAAAAAAATGGTCCCACGCTATGTCTTGCCTAATACGGTAACTGTTTCCGAAGCTATCAAACAAGGAAAAAGGTTCACTTTGCCTGAACGGCAAAACCATCCAGATGAGGTTATTCTTCTGCAGTATACAGGAGGAACTACAGGTATTTCCAAAGGAGCTATGCTTACCAATAGAAATATAGTTGCCAATATGATTCAAATCAGAGCTTGGCTACTCCCTTTCTTGGACGAAGGAAAAGAAATTGCACTTTGCCCACTTCCGCTATATCACATCTTCGCATTTACTGTCAATTGTTTGGGTTTAATGAGCTTTGGGGCAGAAACGGTATTGGTTACTAATGCGAGAGACCTGGATTCTGTAATTAAAGCCATTAAATCCGCTCCTATTTCTTTGATTTCTGGGGTTAATACGCTATTTAATGCTTTGCTCAATCATAAAGACTTTGCCCAATTAGATTTTTCAACTTTGAAAGCCACTGTAGGAGGAGGAATGGCTGTTCAAAAACCTGTTGCGGAAAAATGGAAAATGGTAACAGGTTGTACCTTGTCAGAAGGCTTTGGAATGACTGAATCTTCTCCAGTAGTCACCGTAAATCCTTTAGATGGAACCTGTAAAATTGGATCCATAGGGCTCCCTATCCCTTCTACAGATGTAAGAATCGTTAATGATGATGGGGTAGAAGTTCCAACTGGAGAAATTGGAGAAATCCAAGTTAAAGGTCCTCAAGTTATGAAAGGTTATTACAATAGGCCTGAAGCGACTAAAGAAGCTATAAAAGAGGGTTGGCTTTGCACTGGCGATATTGGAAAAATGGATGAAGACGGATTTTTTAGCATTGTAGACCGCAAAAAAGACATGATTTTAGTATCCGGATTTAATGTGTTTCCAAATGAAATCGAAGAAGTCCTAGCTACTCACCCCAAGATTTTAGAAGCTGCCGCAATTGGTATTCCAAATGAAAAATCTGGAGAGGCAGTAAAAATTTATGTAGTAAAAAAAGAGAAGAATCTTTCTGAAAAGGAAGTTTTAGCATTCTGTAAAGAAAATTTAACCGGCTATAAAGTGCCAAAAGAGATTGAATTTATCAGCGAGCTTCCCAAAACTAATGTTGGTAAAATATTGAGAAGGGCCCTTCGTTCAGATTAAATATAACTATCGAAAACATGAATTAGGGTAACCAAAAATATAAAAATGGCTTCCCTGCCTTCTGACGTAAGCCAGTCTTCATTTTCCTCCTCCTCCTCAAGAGCATCTTCAACAAATGCAAGAAGTTCCTCTTGGGGAGAATTCTCAAAAAAAACGTCTAATTTAGAAGAAAAATCTTTCCCTTTGCTTTCTCCCCACATTCCCCACTGCATTTCCTCAATTTCTCCAATCGTATTTTCATCTATCTCTTCCATCTCCTCCGTTTTATTTGCAAGTTCTAAACTTTTCCAAATAGAAATGGCTAGAAACAATAAATACTCTCGTTCTGGTTGAGTAAGAATATGGGTATGATCAGATAAAAGGTAGGCCAAAACCATGGGCTGTTTTTCCTCTAGCTGAGAGAGCGTTCTTTCAAAACTATCATCATTGATCTCCAACCAATCTACTGCCGCTTCTATTTGCTGCTCCGTAATTACTTTACTCATCTTTTATTTAATTAGAATTTCTACCCTCTGATTTTGTCTTCTATTCTCATAATTGTGATTCGCCAATTTAGGATAATTTTTTCCAACTCCTACTACTTTTACTCTACCTGGTTTAACTCCCGCTCTCGATAGATAGTTTTCAATCTGTTCCGCTCTTTGATTCGTCAAAGTTTCCGCAGTAGCGTATGCCATATAACCATGAGTATGAACTATGATTTCAAAGACTACCTCTGGGTTATTCTTCAATAGTTGAACTATTCGATTCAATTCCAATCTTGCAAAATGATCCAATTGGACTTCATTGCCTGAAAAATTCAATGCTGGCAGCTCTATATATACATGCTTAACAAGGGGAACAGATGTAAAAGACCATTTATATTCCAAAGATTCAAACTCACCTAATTGGGGTTGGATATCTTGTTGCTCTAGATTTTTACTGGTAGAAAGAACTAAAGATTCTAAAATTTTTTCCTCCAAATTTTTTTGAGCATTCGTCAAATTCTTTAACACTTTTATTGATTCTATTTGGATTCTTTCCAAAGCAATAAGGTGTAAAACCTTTTGTAAATAAGTAGTTACTTCCTCCTTCAAAAGACTTAGCATGGTGGCTCTTACCATTGGTTCCAAATGTCTTTTTAAATCTCCAGCAAGCGGATTTTCATATATGATTTGATCTAAATCTCTCTGAGGAATCCTCCAAAATGGAGGAATAGAGTCCTTGAGCCAATCTCCTTTTAATAAATTCCTATAAGCTTCACTCTGATATTCATTCTTTACTTCCAATTGTATCTCTGTTTTCAAATCCATGATTAGCGCCTCCCATACCTCAGGGAAAAGCGTTATCTCTACCTCCCGTTTTATTTTTTCCCTAAAATTTAAAAATGAGCGTGTTGCCTTTTGGCTAGCCATTTCCTTTTCGTCCAGAATTACTTCCTTATTGATTTGCTTTTTTAAATCCGCTATTCTCTTTTCCCGCCCCTCCAAATTCACTGATATTACACCACCTTCTTCTTCGAAAGCTTTTTTTCCCGCAAGGGATTTATCTAAAATTTGCTCATATTTTTGTTCCAGTTCCAAAAGAGTTCGATCAGTCTTAAAGCCTTCGTTTTCAAAGACAGCTGTTGTAGGAATAACTATATTTTTAATTTGCGCATCCAACAACAGACTGTATTCATTTAAGCCCGTCCTAGTTTTAAGAATTTCTTTTTGTAGTTTTTGGATTTCAAATTCTGCTGTTTTATAGTCTGGATCTGATAATACAGCATCCATAAAAATCTGCGACTCATAATCAAGCACTTCCTTATTAGTTGATGACCTTATAACCTGTGAGGGATAAAATTTACTTTGATTTTCAACAAACGTTAACATATTCGAGACTTTTCCATTCAAAACCAAATTGAAAATCGAGTCTCTTTGATGTATTCTCTCCGTTTTACCGCCAATAGTGGATTTAACCAATTGCCCCTGGCAATCAGCTTTTATTACTACTAATGTCATCGCTTGAGGCAAAAACGACGATTCTAGGTTTACCGAAAATATATCACTCCCCTTTAAGGGTAGCGTTCTAACAAAATAAAGCATCCTATCTGTAACTGAAAGGGACATAGCCGTTTCATCCAATGCACTATTAATAGAACGTCCCATATTTCTGGGGGAAGACCAATAAATAGCGTCCTCACCATTTAACCGAGAGATAAATACATCACTTCCTCCAAACCCCCCATGAGAAGTACTAGAAAAATATAAAGTTTTTCCATCTGGTGATAAATGGGGATAACGCTCATCTTGTTGCCCATTAATACCTCCCTCTATTTTGACTGGTAAGGACCAAACAGAGTCATAAGGCGGCCGAATTGTCAAATATAAATCAGCATCTCCACCCTTTTTATCCCTCATTGATAAGACACCAATACCCCTTTCCGGAAGAAAATGTATATCTAAAATATGGAGGTTCGGCAAACTGTCAGTCCAATTCAATTCACTGGTTCTTTTGACGTATTCTCCATCAAACTCTAATTCAAAAAATTGGCCAGCTTCCTCTCCATCCTTAACCAACCCCCAAGATTTTCGAAAATCTAACGCAACCAGGGAATTGTCTTCAAAATTATTAATGACCATGCCGCAATGGATGGGTTCCATCCACACCCCTTGAGTATTCTTCTCTGAATACCAACAATCTGCATTATTGTGGTCCCCCATATTTCTTTGGTCTCCCTTACGGGAAAAGTAAATTCGCCTGCCATCGAGTGTGACTAGAGGTTGCAATTCCTCAAAGGTAGTATTGATCTGCTCGGGTAAAGCAACAGTTTGACTCCCCGCCCAAAACGGAATAATAGTCATATAGCATACGACCACTATGGGAGTAAACCACTTTTTCATTCGTCAAAGGTAATAACAGTTGTTGGTGTTTGTGGATGTGCCTGACAAGTTAAAATATACCCATTCTTTATCTCATCTGCATCTAAAGCATGGCTAACCTCCATAGAAACTTCCCCTTCCAACACTTTCGCCATACATGTAGAGCAAGCTCCTGATGTACAGGAATAAGGTGGGTTTAAATCGTCCTCAATCATAACATCCAAAATAGTTTTATCCTCTGGAACTTCTATCAAATATTTCTTGCCATTTAAAGTAATTTCAACCGATGCATCTTTAAGGCCTTTTCCATCGCCTTCATGTTCTATAAAAAAGTGTTCCACATGGATTTTTGAAGCATCAATATCCATAGTTTTAAGTTGTGCTTCCACAGATTCAATCATGCCACCAGGCCCACATATGAAATATTCGCTGTCTCCATAAATAGATTGATTTTCTTCTAAAAACAAATCCACCAGTTTACCATCAATTCTACCTATTCTTCCCTCCCAATTGGTCGATCCTTTAGAAAACCAACCTCTTAGACCCTCCGGTTTCTGTCTTTCTGGCTGACTTAATACATAGCTGACTTTAAGTTGGCCACTGTATTTATCTTGTAATCGGTCCAATGTATCCTTAAAAATTATATGCTGCTCGTCCCTACTTCCATAAAGCAAGAAAATACTGCTTTGAGGTTCCATTTCCAATAGGGTCTTTATGATGGAAATCAAAGGTGTAATTCCACTTCCAGCTCCAAATAAATAATAAGATTTTCTATGGCTTTCATCTACTTTGGGGATAAATCTTCCTTCTGGTGGCATGACGGATACCACTGCGCCCTCTTGAAGTTGATCATGAATAAAAGAACTGACAATTCCACCTTCTAATTTTTTTACCGTTACACCAAGGTACTCTTCTAATGGGCTACTACTCATACTGTAGGCTCTCCTTTCTTCTTTATTTCCAAACACAAAAGACAAAGTCAAATATTGTCCCGATTGATAGGTAAACTCTTCTTTTAAATTATCAGGCACAGAAAACTGTAGTGTCACCGCATCAGGAGTCTCTCTAATGATGCTTTTGATGGTTAAATCGTGAAACAGCTCGGACATTGCTTAGAAATTTGTTTAGGTATAGAACTAGAGACATTTTATTCAATATTTAGTTCAATAGGGTACAAAAATAGAACCTTTATCGCATGGATACGGTCTAAATGACCCTGGAATTTTCGGGTACTAAAAAAATCCACAACTCAAGGTATTACATGAATAAATACCTATTTAGTGAAACCTTTTTAACCTCCAGAAAAAAATAATCCACTATTCATTTAGGAACTATCGATTAATTAGAATCAAAATACAAACTTGAAAAATATCACCAACCCAAATAGTACCAAAGCTATTCCTGCCATTCGTTTTAATCTGATTAGATGAAAACCAGAAAGGTGAGTTCCTAATTTTTGGGCTAAATATATTTTTATAGTATCCATAGTGATTAAAACCAGAAAAAAAGAACCAAAAAACTTAAAAAAATCATTAACACTGAAATTTAAAGCCGTCATGGAACCCACTATACTTGCCCACATAACGACAGTAGTAGGACTAATAGCATTAATTAAAATTCCTTTTGCGAATGACCTTCCCAGTGAAAGTGGGTTTTCATTTGAACTATGAGGCTGATGGAGATAAGATGGCGTAGCTTTAATGATGGAAAAAATTCCAATCGATAGTAATACCATACTTTCAGATAGGGCTAAATACGGTATAATATCCTCTTCCTCAAAATGTATTTCCCAATATCGAAAAACAAAAAAAAAGGTAGCCGCATAAAAAAAGTCAGCTATCCAAATTCCCAAACTGGTTGAATAACCGCCTTTAAATCCGCGGTCTAAAGCGGATTCAAATAAAGCGATGTAAACCGGACCGATAAAAAGACTCCAAACGAACCCAACCTGAAGACCGTAAAACCAAGGATTCATTTTTACCAAATATTTATCTACTAATCGTCGGACACCTCAATTGTCCAAAATAATATAAAATACCAACGCTTAATTGTATATAATGATCATTATTCGAACTATCCCCCCTTTGACGCCCAACTCCTCCAATGGTCGAAGCTGGGATTCCCGGTACATCGATGGATCGATCCGATAACTCCACAGCTTGAGGGCCTCTTAGCCTCCTCAATACCAGCATATCAGGATAAATAGTACTTACATCATCTAAATAATCAGTCAAAGTATTATTAGAGGCTACCTCAATATTAATACTCCATTCATAACTCAACGATATTTTTAACCCTAACCCATATTGCCAGTTTGCCGAATTAGTCCTATATTCTGAATCTATATCTTGACCCTCTGTACCCAAAGGCTGCAAATAAATCCACTCACCATCTAATTCAGCTTCGGGATTAAAACTAAAAATGCCTAAACCTGTAAATAGATAAGGCGTAAAAAAAGCATCCTTACTTCCATGAATCAAAGGCAAAAAATTAAACTCAATTCTCGCTCCTATTTCTTTGATATCAGATCTGAAACTTAAATTTCTTGCTCTTTCATATATATTGGAAGAAAACTGATCATTGGCCATTACCCTACTTAAACCTACACCTCCTTTTGCCGATAGGCGAGAATTAAAATTATATCGACCTACAGCACTAAAATAATGCCCTGGGGACTTCAAACTGTAGTTGGTGTTTAGATCCCCCACATAATAGGAAATGCCACCCATTAAGCCAACCTCCCACCCTTTTTGGGCAAATGTAACCGTCAAACCTGTACAAATCAGGCCAATACTGATCCAAATTCTCATACTCTTCCGAAATTATAAACTTCGTTAAAACGACCAAACTTTTTATTTGTTACTCTTTTTCTAACAATTTTACCTGCCAATTAAAAAAACAGCCGGTCTTTTGTGAAGTTGGGGTCTTTCCTTAGTCTTCCAATTGCCGATGGAATCTCGTCTGATAAATTCTTCTGGCAAGGTTAAATCTGCGGCTATCGCCAAATGGGTATCTCGGTGTAAAGCTTGGATCGCAGCTTCCAATAGTTGATTATTACGATAAGGAGTTTCTATAAAAATTTCTGTACACCCTGACTGTCTAACACTTTTTTCTAATTGCACCAATTTATTTAGCAATTCATTCTTTTCTCTGGGAAGATAACCGTGAAATCTGAATTGTTGACCATTGAATCCACTACTCATTAGTGCTAGTAACACTGCAGATGGTCCTGCAATAGGAACTACCTTACATCCATATTGGTGAGCCAACTTTACAGCTAAAGCTCCGGGATCTGCAATTCCTGGACATCCAGCCTCAGAAACAATACCAATTTCTTTGCCCATACTCAATGGCTTTAATAAAACCTCCAGCTCACTTTCTAAAGTTCCTTTGGACCATTCATGCACTGTTATATTTTCGAAATTAGTCTCCGGTAAAATTTCCTTCAAAAACCGTCTGAACGTTCTTGCTCGTTCTGCTATAAAATAATCTAATTCGCCTAGCTTCTGAATTCCTTTTACACCTAAAGATTCTACCCCTTCTATCCCTAGTGGCATGGGCAATAAGTACATGATTCCCATCGCTCCTTTCATAATTTTAGATACTTTAATAATTTAATTAAAGATACCTGAAAATCCTATTTTTGACCCATGGGCGAAACTTTTACCATCAAACTAGAACATTTTCAAGGACCTTTTGATCTCCTTTTATTTTTTATTGAAAGAGATGAATTAGATATCCACGATATTCCTATTGCATCAATTACGGATGACTTTTTGTCTTACATAAAAAAATTGGAAACCTTAAATATTGATTTGGCAAGCGAATTTGTGGTAGTAGCAGCCACCCTCTGCCGAATTAAAGCCAAAATGTTGCTCCCCCGAAAAAATATAGATGAAGAAGGACAAGAAATTGATCCTAGAGAGGAATTAGTTAACCGGTTGTTGGAATACAAAAAATTCAAAAGTATTCTTCATGAAATGCGGGAGCTAGAAGAAAAAAGAGCTCAAAAATATACTAGAGGCAATGTAATTAATGAATTACAAGACATAGCAACTCGAGCCCTAGTTGATGTAGAAATGGAATCAGTAAGTCTTTTTAAAATTTTAAAAGCATTCCAGCGGGTAATGGTAAGGTTTGAAAACATACAGCCTAGAACCATCCACGAAATAGCTAATTTTCAATATGATATTGATAATCAATCACCAATAATAATTGGGATGCTCCAAGCTAATGAGGGCAAAAAATTAGGGTTTGAAAATATTTTTGAAAAATGTGAAAATAGGATTCATGCCATCGTTGTTTTTCTAGCCATTTTAGAATTGTTAAATACTCAAACCATTCTAATTACTCAAGGCAATGGATCCAATAATTTCTGGATTGAATTATCTCAAGAAAACCAAGATTGAATATGGGGAAGTACCACTTTAAGCCTTTTTTCATCCCATTTTACATCTTCTCCATCTTCACTTATTTGAAAAATGACTTTTCTCAATAGTCTTTGCTTTTCGTTCTTCGAATATTTGGAAAAAGTTCTCCTCATAATAGGAAGGACTTCCATAAAACGACTTTGGTCTAATCCTGATATCCAATTATCCAACATTCCTAATAATGAAGGTTGATACAACAACATGCCTGCTGATCCATATAAAAAGCCTTCCAACCACAGTGCTATATTTTCTAGTTCCTCCGTTCGAGAAAGTTCCAATGCAAAATATTTTTTTGCCCTTTCTAAGGTAATTACTCCCTTATCTTGAAGTATTCTAAGGATTCCTCCTTTAATTTTTGGAGCAGATTCTTTTTGTTCCAAAACACCATGTAATGCATTTATCCATCTGACTTGATGCTCTGGATTTTCCAAAAAGCCCATTAGGTGGTGAGTCACATGGATGGCAGAGAAAAAATGGTCAGATTGTTCCTCGTTCATTTGGAAAACAAAGGCCTTAATCCCCAAGCAAATCCTGGTAATTAAATCCCTTATTAACCAATCTAGTATATTTTGATCGACATTTCTAACATCCCCATATCTTCTTAAAGGGATTAATTCGTTAAGTATTTGCATTTGAGATTCAGTATCTCTTTGTCCTACACCTGTTTGTTGCATCTTTCTCAATATGGGCTGAACCATTTCTTTGAGATCTGCTTTGATCACATGATCTAAAATTTTAACTATTTGAACCGGGTTTTTAGCCAACTCTATTTGTTGATTAACCTTTTTTAAAAGGGCTTCTTCTATGGTTTTGCCCCATCTTCCTGATTGAATGATTTGAATCAAAATTTTAGGATGCCATTTTAAAGACCAACGCTCGTTAAAACTCCCTTGGGCTAGAGTTTTACCCATTAGTTTTCTACCCCATTCTATCTCCAACAATAAAAGTCGATGCAAAAAGATACTTATTTGTAGTTGATTAGGTTTTCGCAAATCCAATTCCTTTCGGTGGACTTGGTCATTATCCATAAAAGAGGATAATCGAAGACTTTTTACACTTTTTAAAAAATCTTTTTGAATTGGAATTTGAGGTGCTTCTTTAGGAATCTTTCCTACTCGATTATTGGTTAATAGGTTTTTATAAATGGCATCTAGTTGCGCTCCCTTTCCCTGACACAATACCGTCAATGCCGCATCCTCTAATTCCGTTAATCCAGGAATTTTTAATCTTCTCAACCCCGCCAAAGCATTAGCTAAGGCAACTGCTTCTACGACCTCTGCAGAAGAGGCATCTAAGTTTTTTTTTCTTAATAATCTAGCTGCTTTAACCAACCATCTGACAACTGCTTGCTTAGGGTGAAAATATAATGATTCATACCAAAAGGGGGCACGAACTCCAGATGCATATCCTTGACTAGGAATCATTTGTTCATAGCTCCAGGGTATCAGACATGCCACGCAAGCTTCTTTGCTTTTGCCTTTTACAATCGAATTATCTTCCTTTTCTTTTATGGTTTCATATTCCTGTAACCTGGGGACATGCCAGGCTCCGCAAACTACTGCAATTTTTGTATGCCCTTCCTTAACAGCTTTTCTTATTTGTTTCCTCATCCAGGCTTCCCGCCAGATATTCATTCCATTCACCTCTTTCAAGTCTCGGGGTCTCAATACCGCCATCATATTTGCAATAGTATCAAAAACAGCAATACTTCCCTCCTCTTCTTCGAAATTGACCTCCCACCATCTTTCGTAATCTTGATACCCGGCTAATTCTGCCATTTTGCCTAGGGGATCCAATTCCCAATCATTAGTGCTCGAAGAGCGGTTGAAAGCCATCAAGGAATGTTCATCAGCAAATTGATAGGCCATGGGTAAATCAATAGCGTAAATAGGAATATGAAATTGTTGGGAATAAACTATGGCCTGATATTCTGGTGAAAAAACGGTAAATGGCAAATACGCTGCCTTAGAGGGGTCATTTTTAGCATACAACAAACAGGCTACAGGCAACGTCACTCCAGGTAAAGAAAAAAGTTTAAATATATGATCCATTTCCCCTGGAGCTTCTACCAGAATACAATCAGGTTTCCAACTGGAGAGGGCATTTTTCAAACTATTTGCTGATCCTGGGCCATGATGTCTAATTCCAAAAAGTTTAACCATTAAGTTTTCTTTAAGGCGGCCTCATATAAATCCTTCCATTCCGCTCTTTCCTTGACTACTGTTTCCAAATATTCATTCCAAATTAGCTGGTCTTGTACCCGGTCTTGAACAACTGCTCCTTCAATACTATCAATGAGATATTTTGCCGAAAGGCGTCCATCCCCAAAAAAATGGGACATTGTTAATCCATTGTTTACTACAGAAATGGCCTCCGCTGCGCTTAACGTTCCAGAGGGGGATTTTACCTTGAGAGTCCCATCCTCCGTAATTCCATTTCTTAACTCTCTAAAAATGGTAACCAACCGTTCTATTTCTTTTAGCGTATCCTGCTCTGCTATCGCTTTGAAGGGAATAGGATTGTCTGTAATTTTGGATGAAACTATTTTTACCTCTTCTTCTAATTTTTCGGGAAGAGGCATGATTAAAGTATTGAATCTCCGCCTTAGTGCACTGGAAAGTTCATTAACTCCTCTATCGCGATCATTTGCTGTAGCGATAATATTAAACCCTGGAACAGCTGCAATTTCCTGATTCAGTTCCGGAATAGATAAAACTTTTTCAGATAGAATGGTGATTAAAACATCTTGGATATCTGATGGAATTCGAGTGAGCTCTTCCACTCGAACCATTTTACCCTTTTGCATGCCTATCATGACCGGACTTGGCACTAATGCATTTTCCGAGGGGCCTTCTGCAATTAATCGGGCATAGTTCCAATTGTATCGAAGAGCTTCTTCTCCCAATCCCGCAGTTCCTTGAACCAATAAAGATGAATGACCACTAATGGCTGCAGCTAAATTTTCAGCCAACCAAGTTTTAGCTGTACCGGGAACCCCTAATAAAAGTAATGCTCGATCTGTTGCTAAAGTAGCTACTGCAATTTCAATTGCCCGTCTTTGGCCAATGTATTTTGCCTCAATTGGTGTGCCATCTGGCAATTCAGTTCCTAAAATATAATCAACCACTGATTTAGGAGACAATTCCCATCCTTTTGGCTTTTCTCCTTTATCCATTTTTTTAAGAGCTTCCAACTCCCTTGCATATTTATCCTCAGCATGAGGTCTAATTACTTTCTTCATTATTACCTTTTTTGTAGGGTACAATCCGGATAGAATTTAGCAGATTTCTCTAGCTGTATGAATAACATAAGTGCTTTTGACAACCGTTCAGATGGAATATTAGGACTTGAAAATCCATTTTCCTTTAAAAAATCATCTAAAGCGCTTTCTGGGAAATACCGATCTGTCCCTAAATACACGGCCTTGAGAAGTTCGTCTTTTTTTATAGGATCTTTCATTTCACACTCTTTTGAATCAATAAAATGAATAGCAGGAGTCAGGTTCAAAATAATGATTCAGCAATGCCTTAACCTGTTTTTTATCACTTGGCCCTGAAACAGCAATAATTACTTTTCCTCCGGCACACTGCTCTAAAGCAGCTATTGATTTTTCAATTTTCACTCCCTTTATTTGGTGTCCCCATTTCCCAGGAGTATTGCAACTCCAAATAAAGTCAATTTTCTCTTCCTTAAGTAATGCAGCTAATTTTTTTCCCTTTTTTCCAGCACCCCACAACAAAATAGGATGATTTTTATTCACAATATTTAATGCCCGTAAATAAAAAACTTTGAGTTTAAAGAAATTTTGATCCGCATATTCTTTTTGGTTTCGCGAAGAGCGACCTGGGTGATCTCTCCAAAGATGAATAACTTTTGGGCAAACTTTTATCTTAAAGCCAGCTTGAAAGAGCCTAAAACAAAAATCATAATCCTCTGGATATTGACCCGTTTCAAATCCTCCCAATTCTTCAAAATCCTGAGTGCTCATCATCCAAGCTGGGGACGGGATAATGCACTCTTCAAAAAGATGATTCCATGGATTAGGCGACTGTAATATCCTATTAATCCATTTTTCATAATTTATGTATCCTCGGCCCAATTCCCCCTTATCACTAAAATATTTAACTAATCCTGTAACAATTACATTAGATTGAGCTTCTTTTATAAGCCATTCTATTTTTTGCTCAGGCATCAAATCATCAGCGTCCATCCTGGTTACCCAGTTTCCCTGAATATACTTAGCGGCATAATTAAGAGCAGGTAAGATGCCTTTTTCATTGGGATTTTTGAAAATTCTAATTCGGGAGTCCTTCCTTTTAAAAAGTTCCAAAAGGTCAAAGCTAGTATCTGTAGAATAATCATCAACCGCTATTACTTCCCAATTCACATAGGTCTGCTTAAGAATAGAATTCAGGCAGTCCTCCAAATACTTTTCGGCATTAAAAACTGGTATGAGGATACTAACCTTTTGCACAGGAACAAATTTTATTTTTATTATCAATTCAAAAGAGTAAATTTGCCCCAATTTTAGAACATATACCCCATACATTTAAACATTATGGCAAATACAGGACGCGTAAAACAGGTAATTGGACCAGTTGTGGATGTTGTTTTTGACAAAGAAGGTGCAAATATTCCTGAAATTCTAAATGCATTAGAAATCAAGAAACCTAATGGTGAAATCTTGGTATTAGAGGTACAACAGCACCTCGGGGAAGACAGCGTTAGGACTATTGCGATGGATGCTACAGATGGTCTTACTAGAGGTACAGAAGCAGTGGACACTGGTTTACCCATTACCATGCCTGTAGGAGACGCAATAAAAGGTAGACTTTTCAATGTAGTAGGGGATTCTATTGACGGAATTGGAAAAGTTGAAAAAGGAGCTTCTGCCTATCCTATCCACAGAAAACCACCCACTTATGAAGAATTATCAACTGAACAGGAAGTTCTCTATACTGGGATTAAAGTAATTGATTTGATTGAACCTTACATGAAAGGAGGTAAAATTGGATTGTTTGGAGGTGCTGGTGTTGGCAAGACTGTTCTTATCATGGAATTAATCAACAATATTGCCAAGGGTTACGAAGGGATATCTGTTTTTGCTGGGGTTGGTGAACGTACGCGTGAGGGAAATGATTTGCTCAGAGAAATGATTGAAGCTAACGTTATCAAATATGGAGAAGAGTTCAGACACAGCATGGAAGAAGGAGGTTGGGATTTATCTAAAGTGGATAAAACTGAATTGGCTAAATCTCAAGCAACCTTGGTTTTCGGACAAATGAACGAACCTCCAGGTGCACGTGCTAGAGTAGCTTTATCCGGATTAACTGTTGCTGAGTACTACCGTGATGGTGACCTAAATGATCCTACCGGAGGAAAAGATATTCTTTTCTTTATCGATAATATATTCCGTTTTACTCAAGCAGGTTCCGAAGTTTCTGCTCTATTGGGCCGAATGCCTTCAGCAGTTGGTTACCAACCTACCCTAGCTACTGAAATGGGTTTGATGCAAGAGAGAATTACTTCTACCAAAAGAGGTTCAATCACCTCTGTACAAGCGGTTTATGTTCCTGCAGATGACTTAACAGACCCTGCGCCAGCAACAACTTTTGCCCACCTTGATGCTACAACTGTATTAAGTAGAAAGTTAGCGGCACAAGGAATATATCCTGCTATTGACCCCCTCGATTCAACTTCAAGAATATTGGATCCAGCAATCATTGGGGACGAACACTATAACACTGCTCAAAAAGTTATTGGAATACTTCAGCGCTACAAAGAACTTCAGGATATTATTGCCATCTTAGGTATGGAAGAATTATCCGAAGAAGATAAAACGGTAGTTCACCGAGCCAGAAGAGTACAAAGGTTCTTGTCTCAACCCTTCCATGTTGCGGAAAACTTTACTGGAATTAAAGGTGTCCTAGTGCCAATAGAAGAGACCATCAGAGGTTTCAACATGATACTAGACGGAGAAACTGATGAGTATCCTGAAGCGGCATTCAACCTTAAAGGAAACATTGATGAGGTAATTGAAGCTGGTAAAAAAATGTTGAGCGAAGCCAAATAAATAGCAGTTCCTATGATGCAGATAAATGTACTTACTCCTGATTTAGAAATTTTTAAAGGTAACATCACTTCAGTGCAGGTTCCCGGAGTTTCTGGCAGGTTTCAGGTCTTAAAAAATCACGCACCTATTGTTTCTGCCTTAGAAGAGGGCGAAATCCTTTTTACTACCGCATCTAATGCCTATGAATACTACGACTTAGCTGAACAAAAAGTCAAGACTGGCGAAAAAGAAGGACAATTCTTTAGATTTAAAATTTCAGGTGGATTCATCGAGGTTTTAAACAATCAAATATCTTTACTAGTTAGAGGTGTTAGTCTTCCCGACTAATGCCTCTAACTCACTTGGATGAATCGGAACTTCAGAACATAAATCCAAAACTCCTTCCTCCGTTACTAAAAAATCATTTTCAAGTCTGATTCCTAAGTTTTCTTCCCTAATATAAATGCCCGGCTCAATAGTTAATACCATTCCTGACTGCAGCTCTGTGTATCGTCCCCCAACATCGTGTACGTCCAAACCTAAGAAATGAGAAGTGGAGTGCATGAAATACTTTTTGTACAAAGGCGCCTCAGGGACCTGATTTTTTACTTTGTCTTTATCTAATAAGCCCAAGGCTATTAAAGCCTCCGAAACATAAATTCCCATTTCCTTTTGGTATTCGTCTAACCTTACTCCCGGCTTTAGTAATCCCGCTGCGATTTTCATCAAATTCCATACCGCTTCATAAACTTGTCGCTGCCGGGGTGAAAAACAACCACTCACAGGAACGCATCTCGTCATATCAGCTGCATAATTTCCGTACTCCGCGCCAAAGTCCAATAATAATAAATCACCATTTTTTAATTCCTTGTTATTCTTGGTATAATGAAGCACACAACTGTCACCACCAGAAGCTACAATAGACTTAAAAGCTGCCCCAGACGCACCTCTCTTTAAAAATCCTCCAATTAGAGCAGCCTCTACTTCATATTCAAAAGCACCCGGTTTAACTATTGATAAACTTTCCTTAAATGATGCCCCACTTATAGCTATAGCCTCTCTCATTGTATAAATTTCAACCTCTGATTTAATAGCCATCATAGTATCCAAAATCGGCCTAGCTCTTTTGAAAAGATGTAATGGATAGGAAGATTTTAATTCCTCCGCCATTCTAACATGGATATCCTTAACAGGGCTATGAAAATGGTCATTTTCATTATAGTTCAGATAAACAGATTCAGCCAATAGAATCATTTCTCTTAAAATGCGAGCCATATCTTCTTTCCAAAATATTTTCTTTATGCCAGATAACTCTTCCGCTTGTTCTTTTGAAAGGCGATATCCTTCCCAAGTCAACAAATGTGCATCTGCTCTTCGTATAAAAGCGACCTCTTCAAATCCGTTTTTCTTGCAATTTGGAAAAATAACCAATACCGTCTCCTCTTGATCTAATCCAGATAAATAATACAATTGATTATTCTGACGAAATGGATAAAAAGTATCTCCAGTTCTAGGCATCTCTTCGTTAGAATAGAATATAGCAATACTATTGGGGGCCATCTTCTCAGCAAATCTTTTTCGATTGTTAATGAAAAATTCTACTGGCAAAGGCTTATACTTTTGATACATTAGGCTCATTATTATTTATCGGGAAAGATAGCCCATAAATTATCAAAAGAAGGTCCCCAACAATCTACTTTTTCAAGAGTAGGAATAGGTTTGGAGATTTTCGAAATCAGATCAAATGAAAATCGCAAATTAGAACAACCGTAATTATCCAAATACAAAACTTTTCCCCCCGTTTTATCCGCTAGGCAAGTATAGTCAGAAAAAGCAGTAGCATTGATAGCGTTAGGGTCAAGATAGCTTAAGGTATGAATGGTAATACCCTCTGCAGCAATTTCCTCCGCCCATTTGCAAATATCTACCTTCCTATTGGGACAGGTATCGGCTCCATCACTCACCAAAAAAATAGCTTTGTTTTTTGCCCCAACTGAGAAAAGTTCCGGAGACCTGAGTAATCGTTCAATCATTGGAGTCGTCCCATCTGGAATTAAAAACCTTAACTTATTAGAAAATTCTTTTTCGGAGAGACTCCCCGCCCTTACCCAGTTTTTTGGCGTCTGGCCACAATCTCCGTCTATTGTTCCTAATCCCACTGGGATATGACTTGGAATTTTGGAGTATACTGCTGAAGCCATTTCTTTCATCACCTCGAATCTGGTTGTCCCCTTACAAGGAACTTTTTCCATCACCATAGAGCCCGTTATATCAAGTAACATGACAATTTCATCATAGGATTCTAACCAAGTAATTCCCGACATAATTCCTCCACCAGAATGAGAATTTGAGGAAATTTTTGACGACCTTTTCCCCTCTATGTGAGGTGGATTATTAGTCATTAATACCCCAGCTAAGTAATTGTAATTCTTCAACGCAGAGTAATTGGTGGAATCAAGGGATAACGCCTTTTGAAAATAAGCTTGAGCAGTCACCAAATCCCGCTCGTGCACATGCAAATGCTGATCTAATCCCATCCTTTTATGTGCTCCCCTGCCTTGATTCACCACCGTTATATATCCCAATAAGTTATTAACAACACTATGAATTGGTTCACTTTGGCCCGGATGAGTCCACCATAAAGTCTTCCTCAATGCTTTTAATGCTCCACTATAATTTCTAGAATGAATTTTTGATAAGCCTTCGGCAAAAAATAGATAGGCCCTAGATTTTGCCATTTCTTCTTCATCAGAAGCATAAAATGCATTTTCTAGGATGTCTAAAGCTTGACGCGGCTTTTCTGTTATGGCCAACCCAATAGCATATGCTATTGCAAAGGTGAAATTGTCAGGTAAAATTTGATAGGCGGATTTAAAGTATTGAACTGCTTTTACATATGATTCTTCCTCAAAAGCTAAATTCCCCAAATAATATTGGCGATAAGCAAATTGATGATTTCCAAAACCAGTGATATTAACTCCCTTTGATGGAATCCAAACCACCATAAAAAAAATAAAAATAAAACGCACGCTATAATTGCTCTTCCACTGCCTCAATTTCCTTTAAATTAATCTTTGGAAAAAATTCCATCAATCTCAATCTCGCTTTACCTCGAACCTCTTCATCTATGTATGCCGCTATCGTCACAAGCCCAAAACTCAATATACCCCAATCATCTGTGTATCCCAAAAAAGGAGTTAAATCTGGAACTGCATCAATGGGAGAAATAAAATAGGCTATAGAGCCAAGAATTATATTTTTTGCCCATAAAGGGGTCTCTCTTCGGGAATAGGCATAGTACATAAGTAAAGAGGCATATCCTATTCGTATACCAGCCTTTTGACTAAAGTACTTTAACTTTTTAAAAAAATTAGAAAAAATCCTTTTGTTTCCGGTCATATCTGCAATTATGCGGATATCATCTCCAGATGCTTGGTGGCTCTGTTGGTAAAATCTATTGACCTGAAGACAAATCCTTTATTGGAAAAATGCTCCAATACTCTTGGTAACGCCCACAACATTTTGTCTGCTGACTTCAAACTATCATGAAATACAATAATACTACCTTTTCCAGCATTATCAATAACATTTTTGAGGCATTCTTCTCGTGTAGTTTCTGAATCAAAATCCCCACTAAGTACACTCCACATTACAATTTTATAATGTCGCTGAAGAAATTGCGCCTGCTTTGGCCTTAATTTGCCATAAGGTGGCCTGAATAAACCTGTTCCAGTTAAATGTTCTGTATGCCTGATGTCATGAAAATAATTGATGTTATCTTCATTCCAGCCATTCATGTGGGTAAATGTGTGGTTCCCTACTTGGTGACCTCGATTTAAAACCTCTTGAAACAAATCTTGATTTTCTTTTATATTTTTGCCTACCATAAAAAAGGTGGCACTTGCATTATACGCATCTAATACATTCAATACATCTGGCGTAACATCAGGAACTGGACCATCATCAAATGTCAAAAACAACTCTTTTTTATTCGTTGGAATTTGCCAAATAAAATTAGGAAATAGTTTTTGTATGAATTGAGGGGTGTTAACTAGATACATTAAATTTGTGTTTACATGTTTGACGTTGGAAGTGAATTACATATATAACGATTTGTTATTCGTATTTGCTGCATTATTAGGAACTTTTTAACTGTTTTTTTTATTAAATGTTCACTGAAACCTTATAAAAACAATTCATGAGACTAAGATTTGCTCCAAGTCCCACTGGTCCCCTACATATAGGAGGGGTAAGAACAGCCCTTTATAATTATTTACTAGCTAAAAAAAACAATGGTAAATTCATCCTTAGAATTGAAGATACCGATCAAAATAGATTCGTTCCTGGAGCTGAAAGGTATATCCAAGAAGCCCTTGAATGGTGCGGGATCATCCCCGATGAAAGTCCATTTATTGGCGGCCCTTTCGGCCCGTACAGGCAATCTGAAAGAAAACCTCTTTACCGAGAATATGCAGACCAGTTGGTTAACAATGGTTATGCTTATTACGCATTTGATACCCCGGAATCACTCGATTCCAAAAGGAAAGAAGATCCTAATTTTATATATGGACATGAGGTGCGAATGCACATGAGAAATAGTCTTGCTCTAACTGAAGCAGAGGTTCAGGAATTATTGGCCAATCAAACTCCTTTTGTCGTCAGACTTAAAATTCCCGAAAAAGAAATTATTACGTTCTCTGATCTCATAAGAGGTGCCGTTTCCTTCCAAGGTAGTGATCTTGACGATAAAATAATACTTAAAGGAGATGGCTGGCCAACCTATCATTTAGCGAATATCGTAGATGATTACTTAATGCAAATTACTCACGTTATTAGAGGAGAAGAATGGTTGTCAAGTACCCCTCACCACATCTTACTTTACAAAATGTTAGGCTGGGAAGATAAAATGCCACATTTCGCCCATTTACCCCTGCTGCTTAAACCTTCTGGGAAGGGTAAACTTTCCAAAAGAGATGGACAGGCATTAGGTATACCAGTATTCCCCATTGATTGGATTTCTAATAATGATCACTTTGATGGCTTTAGAGAAAAAGGGTTTTTGCCAGAAGCTGTAATTAATTTTTTAGCCTTATTAGGATGGAACCCAGGTGACGAGAGAGAGCTTTTTTCCTTATCAGAGTTGATTGATTCTTTCGATTTGAAAAATGTAGGCAAATCTGGCTCTAGGTTTGACATTGAAAAAGCAAAGTGGTTTAATCAACAATATATTATCCATAAAGACCCGAAAGAATTAGCCAAAATGGTTCTGCCGATCTTAAAACGACATCAAATTGATGCAGACTCCCAAACGGCAATCGCCTTTTGTCAACTGATGAAAGAAAGAGTAAGTCTACTTGAAGACTTTTGGACCAATGGTTATTATTTCTTCAAACCGGTCGAAAACTATGATGAAAAAATGGTCAGAAAAAAATGGTCCACCGAATTACGCGCAATTTTCCTTCACTACCTTTCATTATTAGAAGAATTGAATGCATTTACCGCAGAAAAAATTCAAACCTTGACCAATGAGTTCATGGAATTAAAAACCTTATCACCAGGTCAGGTTCTTCCAGTTCTTAGGTTAGGATTAGCTGGAACTATGAAAGGACCAGCGGTATTCGAAATGATGGAATTACTAGGAAAAGAAACGGTAATAAAAAGAATGGAAACCGCCCTAGCTGATTTCGATAATATGTTCTAAATTTATAATAAATAACCTGTTTGTACCGTTCCCGTCTTCTTATGAAAAAAAACCGATACAAAAACCCCCTTCTGTATCTTTTGGTCGCACTGACCCTTTCTATTCATACTGAAGCCTATTCTTTAGCGACCCAGCGAGATACCCTCTTTGAGACCCTACCTTGTAATGTAGGAAGTATCGGTATTTGGTTAGATTCTGTTCAGTCAGATTTGATTTTTAATGATACCCTGCAGACTTGTGACTCTAATTTTAGAGTAGTTACTCATGATTTATCCAATGAGGAAATTATTGTTGGAAATTGTCAAACTAAACTTTTCAATATATATATCGGGGATAGCTGTGGAGTAAAAGATACCCTACCCGTTCAAATAAATACCATTGATAATGAACCGCCAATTCTTATCGGAATACCCAGTAGTAACCTGTTTTTGTCTTGTAGTGATCCTATCCCCCCTCTCCCTAAAGTAACCGCGCGAGACAATTGCCTCGACTCCATAGCTATTAATGCAAATATTACCCTTGATTCTACATTTAGAGAATTTGGCTCTTGTTATTACGAATATTCTATTGAATATCGTTGGACGGTAACAGACGGCTGTAACCCGCCAGTAAGTGGTTCCTTTTTTCTTAATGTCCAAGATTTCGATGCTAATGACCCATTTTTTGGAGCACCAACCTTCACCGTCCCTCCAAATATTACGATTCAATGTTCAGAAGATGCTTACAACTTAGATCTTACAGGTCGTCCTTCTGAGATAACAGACAATTGTGATCCTGATATTGCCAATAGGCCTCCTTTTTTTGAGGACCAAATAATAGATAACATTTGTTCAGGAAATTACACTATTGAAAGAACTTGGACCGTAGAAGATACTTGTGGAACAGTATCCTTGCCTGCTACTCAAATCATTACTGTTGTAGATACCATTCCTCCTCAATTTACTGCACCCAAGGATACCATTCTTCCCAACTGTGATTCATCAATAAATTTAGATTTATTTGGCCAACCTGCTAATTTAATAGATAATTGTTCCTCAACAGAACAAATAATAGCCTATGTCAGCCACATAGACACCCTACCTGGTAATTGTTCAGGCTTTTTTACCTTTATAAAACATTGGGTTATTGAAGATGATTGTGGTAACCAAGCTACACATCCCCAATCTATAAGCTTTTCAGACAACACGCCACCTGTATTCGTAACTCCACCCTCTGATACGATAATAACTTGTTTTTATTCAGAAAACATAGACAGTATATTTGATCAATGGGTTTCAAATCTTGGTGGAGCAATTGCTACAGATAATTGCTCATCCGAAGAGAATATGACGTGGGCCACTTATGTGGGAAATCAATCCAATCCTTTTCTACCATCAACTGAGTGCAGAGTAGGTTCTGCGATAAGAATGCAAATTGTCAATTTTAGTGTAACTGATGAATGTGGTAACACTACAAGTGCTCAGGCTTCCTTTAGTTTAGTAGATAATGACCCTCCTGTTATATCCAATTGCCCCTTAGATACAGTTTTAAATTTAGAAAATGACGCTTGTTTCGCTGTTATTGGGTATCCTATTCCAGCTATTGACGAGGGTTGTCCCGATGCAATCATTAATAGCACTATTGTTCAAGAATTGGCCGTTATTTCTGCTGATGAGGCTACCGATAGCAGTTCATTTGGTTCAGTTGCTCCAATTACATTTTCATTGCCGGCTCCCGATAAAAACCTTGCTTACCATCCATTCAAACCATTTACTTTGACCATTGACCTTCAAAATGTCAATATAGAAGACGCAAAAGAGTATTTCTCTGTATTAGATGAAAATAACCAATTAATAGGGATAACTAATCATACCCCGTCCCCAACTATGGAGCCTTGTCAAAATAGTTCCACTTCATTTCAAATTCCTTTGGAAACATTTATGAACTGGATTGATGATGATTCAATTTTCATAAAATTAATACCTAACCCTCCTGTAGATGGTATTCCTGGGTCAGATATTGATCCCATTTGTTCCGGAGTAAGCACCGCTTTTGTTAATTTAACTTATGCAACCATTGAATATTCAGGCTTAAGTCTTTTTTATCAATTAGATGAACAAAATCCTGTTCAAATTTTAAATCTTTCTGCTGATTCTTTCTTCATTGAAGTGTATCCGGGTAATCACAACTTAAATCTAATTACTATAGATTGTGCTGGGAATTCCGATACTTGTAATTCCAATATTATAGTTGAAGATATTCAGGAGCTTACCGTTTTTTGTCCTGATCCAATAACTTTAGCAATAGATTCAAATTATTGTCATGCCTCTTTACTTCCTCCGCTTCCCTATATATTGGATAATTGTATTCCCAATCAAGATACCATTGCTTATTTTTCAGGATTCTCTATCCAAGGGACCACTGATTTACCTTTTACTTCTGGAATTCCAACTGAAGCCATACTTTTTGAAGTAGGAATAAATAATATGACCTATTATGTAGATGATGGAAGTGGCTATAAAGATTCCTGTAGCTTCACCATCAACATCCAAGATATTCAAAGTCCAGTAGCTAAATGCAAAAATGATACAGTGTTGATCAATCCTGGTTTTGATCAAACTTATTTAGTTGCTACTGAAAATGTAGACGCAGGAAGTTTTGATAATTGTGCAATTACCAACCTTTATATTAATTCTCCAGTAATTACTTGCTCTGATTTTCCAGAAAAAGAATTATACCTAATTGTAGAAGATGAAGCTGGCAATAGAGACTCCTGTGGATTCATTATTAAAATTGAAAAATTGCAGCCTAAAACGAGTTTCTCCATTACAGATTGCTCCAGTGGCCGTCTCGAACTATTTCCAGGACCTCCAGAAGGTAATTTTTCTTTCTTTTGGTCTGGACCTAATGGATTTTCTTCTTCTAGTGCTTTTTCTGCTATAAATGACGCCGATGAATCCCTAGAAGGATTTTATAAACTAACGCTGATTGGGTTTGATGGGTGTTTCACAGAAGACAGTATCTTCATCCCAGCTGAAGCATTACCCTATAAACCCATCCTTTCGAACATTGGGACAAAGTGTGAAAGAGAACAAATAACACTAACTACCGATGGTCTCTTGCCTAAAGGTGATTCTGTTCAATATTATTGGTACGAGAATAATCAATTGCTAGGGATTTCCGATTCAAACTTTTTCAAATATACAGTCCCTGCATTAGGGAGTAATCCCAATTTATCTGTTAGGGTTTCAAAAAAAGGTTGCCTAGGTCCTTCATCTGCTCCTCAAACCATCTTTATTAATGAAGCACCATTGGTTCAAATATCTTCAACCAATAATTCCTACTGTTCCGGATCCATCATTCAACTTAATGCTAATAATCCTAATGGTTCTTTTGAATATTTTTGGAGAGGACCGGACGGATTTTCTGCAACCGGAGAATCAATAGATTGGCAGGGTATGCAATCAGGCTGGATAACACTTTCAGCTAGTAATGGACAATGCCTTTCCTTAGAAGATTCCATTTTTATCGAAATAACTCCAGCGTGGCCAGCTCCTCTAATTCTTCCTATAGATACCTTGTGCTTTGGGGATTCCCTCCTTCTAATTTCACCATCTTTAAGTCAAGGTGCAAAATTTTCTTGGAAAGGTCCAAATAATCAATTTTTTGAAACAGATACCGAAGAATTATTAATAGAAAAGGTCACTACTGATCAGGAGGGGTTATGGACAGTAACACAAAATATTGAAGGGTGTAACACGCCCACATCCAATAGTCAATATGTAGCCGTACAATCTTTGCCGGTTTTGGAATTAGATTGGCAAGACACTACAGTTTGTCCAGGAAATTTAATTGAATTTGGTTTCAATACCTCTGCACCAATTGCTACTATCAATTGGTCAGGGCCTCTGGGATTCACAAATATCAATCCTAGTTTTACGATTAATGATATTCAACCCAATCAAAGCGGCCCTTATTCCTTGACTGTCATAGACCAATTAGGCTGCGCCGTCCTCACTAATCTTAACATTGAAGTATCTGAAAGTCCGAAAATAGACCAGATTATCTTGGACTTACCTGATTGTTTCGGGAATGGTCAAAGTGGCACAATCCGCCCATTCATCACTTCATCTGACCCCAATCTGACTTTTCTGTGGACGAATCCAAACAACAATATTATCTCCGAATCCCAAAACCTAATCTTAGAAAATATTTCCAGCATTGACAATGGCAGTTATAACTTTTTTGTCACTAATTCCTTAGGATGCCAAAGTATCGATCTAGTAGACTTACAAGTACCTCCAGCCCTGCCTTCTCCCCCCAATTTAGCATTAGCCTCTGCAACAGTATGTGAAGGAGACGCCGTGCAAATAACTGTTGAAGAACCTATTGGAATTTCCGTAGAATATCTATGGACTACTCCCAATGGCACCATAGAAACTTCAGAACCTATTTTATATTTCGAAGAAGTCTCTATGCTAGATTCAGGAAATTATTCCGTTCAATTCAAATATGAAGGCTGCTTTTCAACTTCTTCTAATTCTACCTTGCTATCTGTAATTTCCATACCAAGACTTAAAGCTTCTATTCAAGATGTAGCTTGTGAGGGACAAGCCTTTCAATTGATGGCTTCTGGACCTAGCCTAACTCAATTTAGCTGGCAAGGCCCTGATTTTAATGCTAATATCGCTAACCCTACAGTAAATAATGGAAAGTCAGGTACTTATGTTTTGAATGGATTCATAGGAGGCTGTAAAGCTATTCCTGATACCCTTATAATCGATTTAAAACCAGTTCCAGAGTCCCCCCTCTTGACCTCAAGTGGCCCAGTCTGTCTTATAGACTCATCAGGTTTTCTGCAATTAACCATCGAAACACCTTCGCTATCCGACTCTACTTCTTATGAATGGTTTGTATTTGACGAATTAATCTCAAGAACAGAGAATTCGAATTTAATTATAGAAGACTTTATTGGATATCAAACTGGCATTTATGAATTTTCTACTAGAGCCGAAAGCAATGGTTGCATTTCGGACCTTTCAAATATCGTCAATGTCACTTTTTCCCAAGCTCCCGATAGTAGAGCATTTGCAGGGATAGATAAAGAAATCTGTTCGTCATCTATATTAACTTTGGACGCTTCTGCACCAGCTACTGGGACAGGAAAATGGAGTATTGTAAGCGGTCCCGACCAGGGGGTAGTTATCGTTAATCCTAGCCTTCCAAAATCAGATGTTACCAACTTAGTTCCCGATACCACCTATATCTTTCGTTGGACCTTATCCGATGGATTCTGTCAAAATTATGACTTTGATGATGTCCAGGTTAAAATAACCCGCCAAGCTATTGTTGAGGCTGGTGATGATATTTTAGCTTGCGATGCTAATTCAACTCAATTGAACGCTACTGAAGTAACTACCGGAATAGGTAGTTGGGTACAAAATCCACTTCAAGAATTAATTGGCGTCAGAATTATTAATCCTAATGACCCTAATTCTACCATAACTGGTTTGGAATCTGGCAATCAGTATAAATTCACCTGGGTAGTGGCAAGTGCTTGTGGCACAACAACCGATGATGTATTTGTTGTAGTATCTGATCCTAATCCAGATGCTGGAGAAGATTTTTTCTTATGTACTAATGATCCTTCAGTACAGTTAAATGCAGCTGAACCCACTATTGGTAGTTCCGGTCAGTGGAACGCCACTGATGCCTCCATTACTTTTTCGAATCCCGGGTTTCACCAAACTACTGCCTCGGGTTTAAAAAGCGGAATTAATACTTTTATTTGGACCATTGATCAAGGTGTTTGTGGGCCCTCCTCCAGAGATACCCTTTATATTGATTTTACCCCTAGTCCCATTGCCAATGACGATTCTTATGAAATTCCTTTTCAACAAGAAGCATCATTAAATATTTTATTAAACGACAGTACTTTCGGGGAAGATATACAACTAAATTTAGTTCAGAATCCAACTGGAGGCAATATTTTCATTGAAAATGATACCTTAATAAAGTATGCTCCAAACTCTTTATTTGTTGGGGCAGACCGATTGATTTATGAAATATGTGTTGAAAATTGTTCCTGTGCCATGGCTGAAGTTAAGCTGCAAGTAGGAGCCGATGCACCCTGTACCATTCCTACTATTTTTACACCCAACGGCGATGGCATCAATGATCAACTGATTATTACCTGCCTACTAGACGATACTGGTTATCCCGATAGCCAAATTACCATATACAACAACTGGGGTGATGAAGTATATCGCTCTCCAATTCCTTATCAAAACGATTGGGACGGAACCTTTAAAGGAAAAAACTTGCCTGTTGGAACCTATTATTATATCCTTAATTTTGGGTCTGGAGGTTCTCCAGTTGCTGGCTTTATAGTGATTCAAAGATAACGATGAGAAAAATATGGACTATATATGTGCTATTGAGTTGCCCTCTTCTTGTTGTGGCACAACAAGAAGAGCAGTTTACGCAATATATGTTCAATCGTCCTGGATACAATCCCGGATATGCAGGAAGTGATGGAGGATTGTGCTTTACCTCAATAATAAGAAATCAGTGGATTGGTCTCGAGGGTGCGCCACAGTCTCAACTAATAACTGTCAATACGCTTCTAGCTAATACACGGGTAGGATTGGGCGGAACAATTATGAGGCAAAGCATAGGTCTCTCTGAAAAATTAACTATTGAAGGAATATATGCCTATAGAATACCCTTTGCACGAGGGATTTTGGGTATAGGTATTCAAGGTTCTTTAAGACAGTTTAAGGTTAATTTCCAAAACGCCATCGCCACTACTCCTATTGAAATGGATGGGGCCATCCCGGGTGGAATTAGTAGCAAATTAGCTCCAAATTTCGGTATGGGGATTTACTATGATTCCCAGTCTTTTTATTTTGGTCTATCTAGTCCCCGCCTGCTTAATGTCAATATTGATCATGGGTCAGATGATCTCATTATATCCAGGGAAGTTCAACATTTTTACGGTATGGCAGGAATGTCCTTTCAACCCATTCCTGGCTTGAAAATCCAACCTCAAATTCTCCTGAAAATAACACAGAATAGTCCTATTGATGCAGATTTCAATATCCTTCTCGGCTTTTTAGAACACCTTAGTATTGGCGTTTCTCTCCGCACAGGTGGTTCGAATGTATCTGGAATTGGAGAATCTCTTTCCATTATGGGAGCCACTCGGATTACAAAAAATATTTTAATAGGAATTGCTTGGGATTCGACTCTTTCCGAGCTGAAGAATTATAGCGATGGAACCATTGAAATTGCCATTAGATTATCGTTTGGTGGAGCATCTGTCGGGAATAATTTGGAGAATGTGGAAAATGGAAGAATTTTTAATGCTTATTAACATAGGTTTATGGCCCAGTTAACACTTTCTAAAATTTCCTTTATAACCATTGTAGTTTATATTCTTGGGGGGGCTAATCTTTCCTCTTTATACGCTCAGAAAAAACTAAAAAACCCCACTATTCAAAAGGAAGTAAGTATTCAAAATGCAAGAAATTTAAACTCTGATGGTTATGACTTTGCTCCTGTAAAGTATAGAAACGGCTTGGTCTTCGTAACCTCTAGAAGAAAATCCGGACCTCAGGATTCACAAACTGGAGAAACTTTCTTTGAACTTTGGTTTAGCGAACTCGACGCCAATCAACAGCCCCTAGAGCCCAATCTTTTTTCTATTCAATTAAAATCTCAATTCCATGAGAACGCAGTTGCTTTTTCCCGTGATGAAAATAAAATATACTACACCAGAAATAGCTCAGAAGTAAGTACTCAGACGGGCCGCAAAGTATTAAATATTTTTGAAGCTACTAGAAATCGAGAGACCTGGACCAATCAACAGGCATTGCCTTTTAACGGCAAAGACTATTCCTGTATGCATCCCACGCTGACTCCCGATGGAAATAAAATGATTTTTGCATCCAATATGCCCGGTGGAATGGGAGGACTTGACCTCTTCTTAATTGAAAAAAAAGATGATCAATGGTCTAAACCCATTAACTTAGGACCTGAAGTAAATACCCCCGATAACGAAGTCTTTCCCTTTTTTCACGAAAGTGGTATGCTTTTTTTTTCCTCTGATGGACACAGAGGATTAGGTGGATTTGATCTTTTTATGATCGATTTATCAGGTCCTAAATGGGGTGCCATAGCCAACCTTGGAATACCATTTAACTCTGAAAAAGATGACGTTACCTTTTACCTCAATAGTGAAAGTAATGCAGGTTTTTTTGCCTCTAGCAGGACAGGAGGTAAAGGGAAAGATGATATTTATAGATTTGAAGCACCATTGGGAATACAAGGTGTAGAAGTCCCCGAACTTAGAAGAGTTATTGTTAGGGTTGCAGATGACGCCTTCGGCAAAAAGGCCGTAGGTGCAGCTATTCGGGTTTTTGACATAACAGATAAAGAAAATAAAGACCTGGATGACCTTTACCAGGCCGATTGGGTCCCTAACCCAAGTTTACCGGGGGTCTTAACACTGAAGCTCTCTCCAAAGCAGTCAGAAGACTTACCACCCCCGGATTACCTGACCTCCAATAATGGAATGATAACCTTAGATCTTGAAGCCAATAAAAAATTTTTACTTCACATTAGTAAACCAGGGTTTGAAACCAAAGAAATTACCGTTAATACCAATGATCTCAAACCAGAACCTTTATACGTTTTTTTAGAACCGACCCAATGTATTCCCTATTTTGGAAAAACAATATCTGAAACCACCGGAAGAACCTTATCTTTCACAGAAATCATTCTAAGAAATGAAAATACCGGGAATTCTACTTTGAAATACTCTGATCAGGCTGGTCTTTTCACTTTTTGCCTGGATCCTAATTCTCAATACACCCTAATAGGAGAAAAAGCAGGGTTTAATACAGGCCTATCATCCGTTTCTACCACGGCCATTTCTAATGCAACTCCTTTGGAGGGAACGATCCTTTTGAGTGCCAATAATGGTAATTTTTCCAATGCTCCCGGAATTAGAACAGGGAGTATCCTTATCCTAGAGGATATATCTTATGATTTTAACAAATCTCCTATTAGAGTAGGAGATGGACGTGAATTTAAAGAACTCGGCTATTTATTGCTCCAATACCCAACCATGGAAGTGGAGATGAAATTCCATACAGATACCAGAGGACAAGAAAATTTTAATCTCCAATTGTCCGAAAATAGAGCACAATCTGCTAAAAGGCAACTAGAACAGTTGGGAATCCCTTCCTATAGAATAACCACCACTGCAAAAGGAGAGGCTCAACCAAGAAACCACTGCAAAAATGGAGTGAATTGTGACGAAACAGGACACCTCTTTAACCAAAGAGTAGAGGTAATAATCACAAAGCTTCAAGAAAGTATCCCCTATCAGTACAGTTCTAAAGGCCTGGTTTTCCAAAAATAAGTACTGAATCAAAAATTTTTTTTGGGGTATTCACATTAAACAGAACTTTTGCTTTGTTAATTAAAGTCAACATTTTTGTTAAATCGGAGTTAAAATCTTATTTTTGATAACTCCGAATTCTCAATTTAAATACTAATTAGACCATTTATAATTGCCACTTTCAGGAAAGTGTCACCTATTTTTTATACTGCACAAATAGAGAAAACAATGAACCATAAAACCATAATTTCGGGAAGATTGGAATTTGGTAATCAGCGAACCTTCGATAAGGTTCTAAATATGTATGTCCAAAGAGTAGAGAATTACTTTAAAGGGGATATTGTCTTCAAGCTGGAAGAGATTATGGATGAAGGTAGCTTTTCTATTTCAATTCCTCGTTTTATTGGTCAATCCGGAGAAAAAACTTGGCTTAATACTGTAAATTTACTGGAATATATTACAGAATTTTCCGTAGCTGGTGCAATAGATTTGTGGATGGTTGAACAAGGAAAAATTCTTAAACACAAACACATTGAACCTAAAAGCGATAAAATTGCGGTTCAATCTTATTTAAAAGGAAGGGCTTTGGCATCGAAACCCGGGATGGAAGATAAAGCAAGAGATGCCTTTAATGCTGCTATAGAAAAATATGCTAAGCATGCCCTTGCCTACGAGAGAAGAGGCTATGTTAATTACAAATTGGGTAATATGGAAGATGCTTTGTACGACTTCAATAAAAGTATCACCCTTCATCCTGCTAACCCAGACCCTCATGTTGGCGCGGCTATCGTTAAATTTACTCAAAATCATTATGAAGAAGCCATGCCTTATTTAGACAATGCGATAAAAAATTCTATCCCACATCAACCGGTGTATTGGCAGGCCCGAAGGTTAAAAGCAGAAGCTTATAATACTTTGAATCAATTCGATTTGGCAGTTAAGGAACTAAAATTATTTACCTCTCGTAATTTTGAAAAATCCAACCCAAATTTTGAATACCTAGCTAAAGCGTATTTTGATTACGGCAAAGCCCTGCTCCATCTTGGGAACTATTTGGATGCCATAGATATGTTTGATAAAGCAATTCTATTTATCAAAAATAATAATCAAATTCCGGTTCCTGAGATCCTCCCTTTCAAAACAAAAGCTATGGAAAAAGCTGGCAAAAACTCAACCTTAGAAGATTCTGTTGTTAAATAGAAAATGTACTATAGAATTAGGTTGCTCCTCTTTATTTTAGGAACTGTATTTGCGGTTCCCCTGTTTTCTCAAACTGCTCAAGAAGTAGTAACAATTAAAACCGCTAAACCTAGATTGGTCAAGCAATACCAACTTGCGAAAAATCTGGCCTATGAAGGAGAAAAGTCAACCGCAAAAAAAATTCTTGAACAACTCCTTTCCAAAGAGCCTACCTTTATAGAGGCCTTATTCCTCAAAGCGGCCATTCATTACGATGAAGGGGAATTTGAAAAGGCAATAGTTTACTATGAACAGGGTCTCCAACTAGATCGTGATTTCGATAATTTTATCCTATATCAATTAGGGATGAGTTATAGTCAAGTTGATGCCTTTCAAAAGGCAATTTCCTGTTTAAATGATTTTATCGAAACCAAAAAGGAATCTAGTATTTGGGCAAAACGAGCTCGACAAAAATTAGAACTATTTAAGTTTCAATACGATTTGATTAACCATCCAATTCCCTTTTTACCTCATCCTCTTAAAGGGGCTATTAATACAGAACACTTAATGGAATACCTGCCAACCCTTTCTGCGGATGGCCAACTATTAATTTATACTTGCCGAAATCAAGGGCAGGAAGATTTATGGTTCAGTACTCTTCAAAATAAAAGCTGGAGTGCAGGACAGCCTATTCCCAATATTAATACACAAGACAATGAAGGTGCACAATCCATTGCACCTGATGGAAAAACTATTGTATTTACAGCTTGCAATAGGCCAGATGGGCTTGGAAGCTGTGATCTTTATATATCCTATTTTAATGGACAAAATTGGACAATACCTTCCAATATGGGTCCTAATATCAATAGCGGGGCTTGGGAAAGTCAACCATGTTTAGCTGATAATGGAAATATTTTATTTTTTGCTAGTAATAGATCTGGAGGAAGGGGAGGTGCAGATATTTGGTACAGCAAAAAAAATAGAGAAGGCGCCTGGACCCCACCAATTGTATTAGACAGTATCGTTAACACTCCTGAAGATGACCAAGCTCCATTTTTCCATCCCGATAATCAGACACTCTATTTCATGTCCAAAGGTCATCTTGGATTAGGTGGTTTCGATCTCTTTAAATCCCAAAAAGACCAAAATGGAAATTGGTCAAAGCCACAAAACTTAGGATATCCCATAAATTCTAAAGCCAATGAAGGCGCCTTGTTTGTCTCCCTAGATGGGACAAGAGGTTACTATGATACTGATATTACAGGAAAAGCAGATCTCTATACCTTTGAAATGCCCCTTTCCACGCGCCCCAATAAAGCTACTTATTTAAAATGCACCGTTCTAGACGAAGAAACCCTCAAACCTCTAGAAGTCCAGGCTACACTTACTAATCTATCCAACTTAGATGTGCTCTCATCAACGCCAATCAACTCTCAATCGTTCTTTTCTTCTGATCCAAATGATGGCACGTTCTTAATCTGCCTACCCGTCGAAAATGATTATAGCTTACAAATAGAATTAGAAGGCTATTTTTTCTACTCTGAAAATTTCGCCTTGAAATCAGGGTCTTCAAAAGACAGTATTTTTGAAATGACCGTCCTATTAAAACCAATTAAATTGGTTGAATCCGATAATGAAAATGAAATAGTACTAAAAAATATTTTTTTCAGCTCAGGTACTTCCCAGTTAAATCCTGAATCCTCTGTAGAACTTCATAGATTGGTTCTGTTGCTTCAAAATAATCCAAGATTAAAAATTAGAATCAATGGCCATACTGATGACGTTGGAAATCCTAAGGATAACTTAATCCTATCGGAAAAAAGAGCCTTTGCTGTTTATCAATATCTGGTAAATAACGGCATCGAACCCTCCAGACTCGATTTCAAAGGATTTGGCGAATCGCAACCTATTGTAACCAACGACACAGAAGAAAATAAAGCTAAAAATAGACGCACCTCCTTCCAAGTCATCAGCATTGATTAATAGATTCGTTTAGATAAGTAATCTTTTCCTGCTTGAAGAGCTAAAGCTTTCAAATTTGTAGAAGTACATTCAGATAACCATACCGGTATAGTAGGAAATAACTTAAACAACCTTTTAAAAACGGGCGAATAGACACCTGATAATTGCTCTTCATGTGAACATATCAAAAGAATATTTGTCCTTCCAACCAAACGCTCAATTTTTAAAAAATCTCCTTCGTTATTAGTTGGAATCAATTGGTATAAAGACTCCAAAATTCGCTTTAATTGCTTCTGACCCCCACCTAATGCAACCCTAACTTCAGTTTGTTTCCCAACTATAATCAACCCACATCGATCTCCTTTTTGTAAAATAATATTGGCCAACATTAAGGTCATATTAATCGCGTATTCAAAAATAGACATAGACCCTCCTCCCTCCTGTAACATTGGCCTGGTAGAATCCAGAATTAAATAAACATCCCTTCTCCTATCAGATTGATACTTGTTGACCATAAGTTCCGCCTTTCTTCCACTGACTCTCCAATTTATTTTTCTGGTATCATCTCCAGCATTATATGGTAAAATTTGCTCTAACTCATAACTAAACCCATCATGAACCTTTTTTAATGCCATACTCCTACCTATTTGCCTCAAATTAGCAGTGAAAAGCATGTTAAAATGCTTCATTTGTGGAATGGAAGGATATATCTTTATAGGCTGAAAAGTACCTACTTTTATACTTTTGCGTAATAAATATGGTGGCACAAAATAAGAAATCACCAAAGGATCTATCATCACAATCCCTCTGGTTTTCGATTGGTATATGAAAGAAAAATTTAAGGTTTCTCCCGGTTTTAAAAAAAAATGTCGACGTAATAATAACTGTTGAAAAACTAACCGATTCCCATTGTGAGCAACAATAAAAAATGGCTCCAAATTAACCCCTCCTGACCCATTATTTTTTAAAGTAATAATTATCGTATTGGGATCTCCAAGGGTAAAAATAGGCGGGGTCTTGATAAATATTTCTAGTTTAAATTGGGTAGTAGCAAATCTATATAAATTATACCCTATTGCTACCAATAGTATAAATAAGCCAAAAATTCCATATTTAAATAGACCTGGCCATCCATAACTAAGTCCAAAACAAACAATCAAACCTCCTAACCAATAGAATGAAATACGGCGCATAAGTTTTATCTCGGGATGGGAACTGAATCTATAATCTCTGTCAATATTGCATCCACGTTTTGACCCGCAATAGCTTTTTCCGGATCTATTATCAAACGGTGCAATAATGCCGGCTTTAATACATCCAATAAATCTTCAGGAATTACATACTCTCTACCTGAAAGACCAGCCATTGCCTTAGACATTTTCAGTATGGATAATGTAGCTCTAGGTGAAGCTCCCAAAATTAATCCCTCGTGATTTCTAGTAGCCATTGCCAAATCAGCTAAATAATTAATTAACTCATCTTTGATATATATGGCCTGAATCAAAGCATTAGCGGATAAAATTTCAGCTTGGGAGACTACAGGTTTCAAATCCTTTTCATTGATTCTGCCAAAATCGGATTTAAACCTATGAAGAATTTCAATCTCCTCTGCTCTACCAGGAAATCCCATATTAATTCTAATCATAAACCGGTCTAATTGGGCCTCAGGCAAAGGATAGGTTCCTTCTAACTCTATAGGATTTTGAGTAGCTACTACCATAAATGGCGTAGGTAATTTGTACGTGACACCATCGATGGTCACTTGCTGTTCTTCCATTACCTCGAATAAGGCCGACTGTGTTTTAGCCGGGGCTCTGTTGATTTCATCTGCTAGTAAAATATTAGTAAAAACCGGCCCCTTTATAAACTCAAACTGACCACTATTGGAACGATATATATTACTTCCCAAAGCATCACCTGGTAACAAATCTGGAGTAAATTGAATTCTAGAAAAATTTACATCTACCGCTCCTGCTAACAGTCTTGCCATAAGCGTTTTAGCTATTCCAGGTACTCCTTCCACTAAAAGGTGGCCCCCGGCTAAAAAAGCACCTATCATTAATTTTTGAGCCTCTTGTTGCCCTACCATAACAGATGATATACTATCCATTATTTTTTTTGATACACCTTCTATTGTAACCTCCATATAATCTTATTCAATAAATTTTTTCCTCTCTCCTCCATCCAACTATTAAATATAATATTGCTGTAATTACACTTAAGTAAAAAGCAGTAGCTAAACTCCTTTGCCTTAAAATAAATCTTAAGGGTTGATTCCCAACGATTGTTTTTTCTATTAATTTATTACCATCCCCAGCTAGTCCACCACTTTTGTTTTTTATATCCCAAATCAAATTCCCAGAATCTAAAAATTGAAAAACCCATTCGACATAGTCAAATACTCGCTCTTCTAGTAATTGTACATTGGTAAAAGCCAATGGTAATGTATGTACCCAAACCTCACCTTGTCCCAAATTAAATTTTACAAATACGGGAGCTCCGTCTTGATTTTGATCCAAAACATTTAACGCTTCAGAAGATCTAAAGGATACAAATCCCCTGGGTCCTACTTGCCCTTCCTCCCAATATTTAATTGGAATATCCCCTCCAACGTAGACGGCGGTATCCATCTGAATATCAAAATAAAATCTTAACTCTTGTTTACCGACTTGTAGCAAACTATCCATAAGCTGGGTACCAACATATTCTGCAACAATCAAAGCTTGTCCTCCGTCTTTTATATAGTTAATTAATCTTTTAGTGCTTACCGAATCAGGTTGAAAATATCGATTAATGTATAGGTAAACATTTCCAAAATCTTCAGACTCAGGAATGCCATCAGAAAGAACTACCTCACTATAACTATTTCTTAACTGCTTCAATAACAAATACATACCATACGGAATCTTTCGTTCCACTTGATAAGTTTCTGTCCAATCCAAATTTCTTAATCCAACAGTCTTGCTTATCTTCAGACCAATAACTAAAGCCCCTCCTAATAGGACAAGCCCAATCCACCAAAGTCGACTAGTCTTCATCCTCTAGTTTGTTTAACTGCTCATATTTTTCAAAAAATTCATCCCATTCTTTTTTAGTAGCCCTTGAATCCCGTCCATACCAACTCTTCTCAAACAAGTTATTGACTTCCCTAGCCAATTGCTTTTTCCAAATACTTGCAAATTGATTTTCAAATTCTCGATTGGTAGTAGTTAATGAAATCTTATTTTTCTTAAGTATTTCAGCGTGATAGGCCCTAATTAATTCCAACCAATTTTGATTTCTTCTAAATTTATCTAACTCCTGCTTAGTCCATTTCACCTGGGTATTCCTATTAGTTTCCCCGACATTTTGTAGCTCTTCTAAATATGGCAATTCTCCCTTATTCCATGCCAAATAATAAAGAACAAGCTTAGACAGTCCAGCAAGTATGAACAAGACACTCAAAACATATAACAACCAATCCCATGCCACACTGTCTAACAATAGGATAAACTCATTTATGTGCCCTTCTTTCTCTACCTCCATTGTTTTGAAAAAATCCATAGCCTCTCTTTCTTTTTGCCACAGAGATCTATCAAAAATAATAGCTGGCTCCCGACTTTGAGCTCCAACATCGGATATCGTAAACCAAAACAAAACTAAAGGTAACCATTGCTTAATCCTACCTTTTAACCCTCGACCTGTTTTAATCTCCAAGAGGGTTCCAGTCATCCAACACATGGCAATCAACATCAAACTGTAAATACCATAAACCAAAAAAAGAAAAGTAAAAGTTAATATCCCTTTCGAAATGCTGGTAGCTGCATTGATATAATCTGGCAAAAATCCAGTTAAAGTCTTTAAGGTCAACTGAACAAAATAGGCATCAAAAACAGCAATCAAGATAATGGCTACTAAAAAAAGATTGAGTTGTAAATTGATTATCCGCAGGGTTTGTCCTCTAATAAATTGAGCTACCTCGCTTATTTTCCATTTTTCTTTAAGCCACCAATAATTTGTAATCAATAAAGATATAGGAGCTATAAAAAGGATTAAAATTGGCGTCAAAGGATGGTTAAAGGCCATTGCCCCCGCAATAAATCCAGCTGGTAAAATAAAAATCCAAATATTACTGCGAGACCTTGACTCTTCTGTATTTTTTTGATAAAACCTTATCGTAATATACCCTTGGATAAAACTAAAGATTAACCACTGTATAGGGTTTTTGAAAAATTGATCAATACGGCTCACCGTTCCTAATATTTTATTAGGAAAAACCATTTCACTTAACCCTTGACTCCAAGCCGTAAAGGCTAAAAAAACAACTGAGCATCCCAACAATACGTAAATTACCTCTCGGTCAATCCACTTTACACTTAATCTGAGAATATCCTCAGCCGAACGAACTTGATACAAAGGAGCTTTTTGCGCGTAGTTTTCGTTATCCTTAGTCCGCTCTAAAATGAATGGCTCCTGCTTTTCCATGCGTAGCCATTCATTTTTTACTGCTGGGAACCAAACAAAATAAATCAAAATAAAAATTAGGCACACAATTATAAAACCGATCCTTAGTGCATCAGGAGCATCTGTAAATCGCGTCAGATAACCTTCAGCAAAACCAGCAAAAATTAAAACAGGTACAATTCCCAATAAAATTTTGAAACCATCTTTTGCTGATTTTTTGAAATTTCTAGTGTTACCACTAATTACCCCCTTACCTAATATTAAGCCCGCACCACCTGATAAAACAATAGCCGTTATTTCTGGCAAACCATGAGTCCATATAGATAAAAAACTCTCCTTAAAAAATCCCTCTGTAATAAACAAATATTGAAAACTTCCTACTAGTACCCCATTACTGATTAACAGTCCAATACTTCCCAATCCTGCTGCCAGTCCCAATACATACATTAATAAGGATATAAAAAGGTTGTTGGCTGTTATACCTGCCGCCATTCCCAATTGATTTTTTTGTTTATAAATTTTCATCGGGTCCCCTGATCGAATGTTCTCAAAAGTCATTTCGATATAATCTTCTCCTAAAATAGTAGGCAGAAAAGCCCCCTCTCCCGAAGAAGAAACCATTCCAACTATTATTGCAAAAACAAAAATTAATAGAGATATCCTTAAGGAAATTCTGTGTTCATGAACCAACAATGGCAATTCATGCAACCAAAAAGAATGTTCTTTTCGATTTCTTGTGTTTGGCCTTTTTTTTAACCATACAGAAACCACCAAATGATTTAAATACTCACTTATTTTGCGATTAGGAAAAAATGTCCGAGCAAAGGAAGCATGTTCTGAAACCTTCTTCATTAAGGGATAGTCAGCTTTTTGCCACAATTTTTGCCAATCTGCTTTATTTTGTTCAATAAATTGCTTCTCCCGCATAGCCTTATGTCTATCTTTGTAAAGGTACAACTTAAGAAATATCAAAACATATCTTTTCCACCTAGACAATGAAGTACCCGTATGGGTAAATTTAGCCCCTATCAAATTAAGAATTGGAGCCTTTTTAATTGATATGGTTGTATTAAGCGGAAGCACCCTATTACTGCTTTGGGGTATCCTTGTTGTTGCCAATAAATCTCTTTTGCATTTGACCCCCTATAAAGGTGCTTTAATCTTTTTCCTCTTATTTATTTTTATCCTTTATTTTTCAACACCCAAAACTTTGGGTAAAAGATTAGCTAAAATTATAGTTATCGATAAAAATGGCCATCTTCCCAACCAACTGGATATGGTTATCAGATCTGTATTTTATCTTCCAGATGTTTTTCTTTCTTTCGGTGCTTTGGCATTAATTTCTATTTTTCGAGACCCCTGGCAAAGACGTTTAGGAGACCTTATTTCGAATACCTTGGTCGTCAAAATTCCCAGTGTATCCGCTCCTAATGAATTAGATTTTAATCTAAATTCAAAACCTTTAGTTACTTTTCCCCAAGTAAAAAACTTGCCTGAAGAACTATTATTATTGGTAAAAGAAGCACTAATTACCTATAATCATCATCCCAATCAAGCCCATTTAGAAATTCTGGAAGACACAGCTCAAAGGATGTCAAATCTTTTGCAATTGAATACATGCCCTATAGACGCTAAACTATTTTTACAAACTATTGTAAAAGATTATATTACGCTCACACGATAAAATTCCTATATGCGTATTGTTGAAAATTTAACCCTTACCGATATTGCTGAAAAAGGTTTTTCAATTGGTAGGGATGAAAAAGGTAGAGTAGTTTTTGTAGAACATGCTATACCTGGGGATGTTGTAGATGTTAGGGTATTCAAAAAAAGGAAAGGTATTCAATACGCTAGTCCTGTTAAATTTCACCAACACTCGCCGGATAAAGTTCTTCCCTTTTGCCATCATTTTGAATTTTGCGGAGGATGCCAATGGCAACACCTAGATTATAACGCCCAATTAATCTTTAAGGAAAAAATTGTACGAGATGCATTGGAAAGAGTAGGAAGAATTTCCGTAGAAAACTTTGAACCCATTTTAGGGGCATCTAAATCTAAAGAATATAGAAACAAACTAGAGTTTACTTTTGCCAATAAACAATGGTTAAGTAAGGAGGAAATGGATGCCGGTGTTGATCGAAATATTAATGCCGCAGGTTTCTTTCACCCCGGAGTATATGATAAGGTGCTAAACATAGAAAACTGTCACCTTCAAAAAGCGCCATCCAACGAATTAAGACTTGGAATCAAAAATTTAGCCGCTAAGCTTGGTATTAGTTTTTACGATTTAGGAAATCATTCTGGATGTTTAAGAAACATAGTTATCCGAACTACTTCTATTGGTGAAATCTTATTAATTATTTTCTTCGGTGATGAAGACCGGAAAAGTCACTATCGGCTTCTGACCGCTATAAAAGAAAGTTTTCCACAGATAACCTCACTTCATTATGCTGTGAATACCAAGCTAAATAGTAGCTACTACGATCTACCTATTGAATTATTTGACGGAAAAGGATTTATTGAAGAAAAACTTAGCCATGTCAACTATAGAATAGGTCCAAAATCATTTTTTCAAACCAATTCCTACCAAGCAGGCCATCTTTATGAATTGGTTGCTGAAATGGCTCAACTTTCTGGAAAGGAAAATGTGTACGATTTATATACTGGAATAGGTAGTATTGGTCTTTTTCTAGCAAAAGACAGCAAACAAATTGTAGGAATTGAAGAAATTCCAGAAGCTATTGAAGACGCCAAAATTAATGCGAACATCAACGGTATTAAAAATGCTGTTTTTTTCGCAGGAGATGTTAAACATATTCTACAGCCTTCTTTTGTAAAAGAATTTGGCCAACCCGATGTCCTAGTTACAGATCCTCCAAGAGCAGGAATGCATCCTGATGTAGTTAAAATGCTGTTACAATTGAAAGTTCCAAGAATGGTTTATGTCAGTTGCAAACCTTCTACTCAAGCTAGAGATCTTCAAATACTCAGTGATATATATACCGTATCTCGGTCTCGTGCTGTCGATATGTTTCCCCATACCCATCATGTAGAAAATGTAGTCCTTATGGAATTAAAATAAAACTAATGGATCAAAAATCATTAGAATTATTAAAAAATGAAATAGCTCCTAACTTGAGTCAGCTGAGACAAGCTTTGGAGACTATTCGAAACGAACAGATAAGTAATTATCCTCTCCTCATTTTAAGTGAATATCCAATAGAATTAGGAATATCCATTTTTGGATCTCAGAAAATTGGAGCTTACTTGTATTCTGCTTCCACACTAGAGGAACTCGCAACCAAAAAAATTATCCAAATGGATAAAGTCGAAGATTTTTTAAAAATCTATAAAGAACATGATGCTGATTTATGTGTGTTTCTGATTCAAAGCTCAGGTGGCCAATTCATTTTTTTACCGATTGCCTCACCATCCTAAAATATGAATGATAGGAATAAAATAGGATCTGAGGGCCTTAAAATTTCCAAAGCCTTTTTACCTATTTTAATAGGCTTTTTAGTAATTGCATATTTGTTCTGGAAGCGATTTGATTGGAACGAATTCAAAGAAATTGAATGGAATAATAGAACTTTTATTTGGCTCATAATAGCCGTGTTCGTAGGTATCATAAGACATTTGTCCTATTCTTGGAGACTACATCATCTATCTTCCAAAAAATTTAGTTGGAAAAAATCCATTGAGTTAATTTTTATTTGGGAATTTAGTTCAGCGGTTTCCCCAACCAGTTTAGGAGGCTCGGCAGTTGCTTTTTTTATCTTATCCAAAGAAAAACTAAGTGTAGCCCATACCGCAACTA
>JBEAPR010000117.1:0-2763 GCA_041164265.1 Bacteroidota bacterium
GAAGTGTAACTAAAGCAAAACTATTTTCCCATGTATTATTTCACAACACTTATCATGCAGGTCAAATAGGATTAACAATTAAAAGAGCTTAAATAGAAGTTCTAGCTGCAACTTTGAATAATAGGGGGAGCAACTTAAAATGAATAAACCGCTATACTGGAATAGTCTAGCAGATTTATTGCTGGTGAAAATGATAATATCGACTTCCTTAATGCTTATCAGGTAGATGAAGATTATGTGTATGAAAGTTTTATCATAACGATAAGCCAATCTTGTTGGAAGAAACAACAATTATAAAGTAATAAGTATATTTGGCACTTACCATCTCGATAAAACAGTCATTTTACATCGAGAAATATTTAAGTAAAAAAATGAGAAAAATGACAGGAACATATATATGGCTGTTCTCCATTTTAGCATTTGTATTGGCTCTTTTATATAAAAGCGAAGTCTTTGATAGCAAGGGTCTTAAAATGGCGATTCCACAATTACCCTATCTTAATAAAAAAGAGACGATTGCTTTCTATCAAGACGTTTTAAAATTTGAAATAGTCTCTGAATATGATGGTTATATTATCACCAAAAAAGACAAAATTGAAATTCATCTTTGGAAGACGGAGAATCCAATTATCCCAACAAACACCGGCTGTTACATAAGGGTGAATAAATCTATTGATTTATTATACAGAGAGTACGAATCGAAAGGTGTCATGCACGAACACGGAAAACTTGACGTGAAGCCCTGGGGCATGAAACAATTTTCCATAAGGGACAACAGCGGAAATATTATTCACTTTGGTCAAAATGCATATTAGCAATCATACATCTAGATTAAAGATTGAATGATATTTATAGGTAACACTCCCATATTCCAGAAAATTCTTTTCTCTCTTCCTCGTCTTTAAGAATTTTTAAATTATCCCAATAATCAATGCCAAGATACGCCGGTATTCAGCTTATTTTTCGGCAATAGCGACGGCAATTTTAGAGTCTGCTGTACCGTAATAGAGAAACCACTTATCTTTAAAAAAGACCATGCCTTCCACAAAACACACCTCGTTGACTTCGCCAATTTTTTCGTAATCCTTATCGGGATATATAAAATATCCTTGGGTTCTGTCTAACAACTGATAGGGTCTAGTGGCACTAAATAGCGCCTGTCCAGCTGCATAGGTGAATTTTGGGAGTTGGGGATCGTTGTTATTGGCCGCGTTACTAGCGTTGTAGATTAAATTGATTCCGTTTTCAGTCCACAGAGCATAGGGACCTGGCTCTACCAATCTGCTGTCAAAATATCCGGGTCTGGGATGAAGTACAGAGACCATTTTGTTGTTTTCTGCATTTTCTAATACCTTCCAATCCTTTAGATTGGTTGAATAAGCCATATACAGGTTGGTGTCCCCAAAATACATCCAATACTGCCCATCGATTTTTTTGGCACGCATTTCTTCCCCTTGCTGTTCCACTACAATAGCGCCTGATTTTGACCAAAGGTCTATGTATTTGGGATCATTTAATACCGGACCGTGCTTGGTCCATTGTCTTAAATCTGGAGAACTGGCGATGCACAACCGAGCCGTTTTACCGTCGTATGAAGTGTAGGTGAGCCAATAGTTTCCCTCGGGACCTTGAACCACCCTGGGGTCTTCTACACCGCCGTTGTTTTCATAAACCAACATAGCGTCGTTATCAGGAAAGAATATTGGGGCAGGTTCTTTGATGAAGTGGATGCCGTCTTCACTGGTGGCCAATCCAATTCTAGAGGTCATTTTTTGATCTTGAGCCCGATACAGAAGATGCACTTTTCCATCCTTGACTACGGCAGAAGGGTTGAGCACATTTCTTCCCTCAAAAGCCGTTTCCTCGCCACTAACTGGGTCTACAAAAACTAAACTTGGATCGGGTGAAAGAATGGGGTTTTCCGCGTCTTGTTTGACGAATGGCCCAATTTCCCATTTAGTTGTACTCAAGGTTTTCGTCTGGTTCTCTGATTTATTACAAGATGTGATGCTGACTAGAGCGCATAAAATGATCAGAGCAGAAAAATGGTTGTTCATGGTGTGATACTTTGTTTATCCAACCAAGTTAGGCTTAATTTTCAACTTTATATGATGGGTGCGCGGTGAATGACCACCCAAATTAAAATCGTTTGAATTACCTTAGACACATGCAAGTAACGACGGTTGTATTATTTCGCTTACGGGGTAATTTCAACAGATTTTGGGGGTTTGGTCAGGTGCCATTGGCCTCGATGTACCTGAAGAATATCCCAGGGCTTCAATTTTTTAAATCTATGGGATCCGGTAGTGGTGCCGGTTTTGGTGCCTGGCCTGATTTTGGCCAATACGCCTGGTTGATGGTCTGGGAAAGCTCCGCCCATGCAGAGTCCTTTTTTAGAGATCATCCATACTTCCGTGATTATGCCCAAAGATGTTCCAGCACGCGTATACTTTATCTAAAAAACATAGCCTCCCATGGGCTTTGGTCCGGAATCAATCCGTTTGTGGTCTCAGAACATCCCTTGGAAAACACCAAAGTCGCCGTGTTGACCCGTGCGCGAATAAGCCTGAACAAGGTGTGGCACTTTTGGCGCCAGGTGGGGAAAACAGCTAAGGGGCTTTATGATTTTGACGAGCTCGAATACGCAGTTGGCATCGGCGAATCACCCCTGATTTACCAAGCAACCATCAGTGTTTGGGCCAGTATAGACAGCGTAAAGCGGTATGCCTATCAGCATGAAGCCCATAAAAAGGTGATTCAACT